>CBFHWY010000009.1:0-49853 GCA_965659675.1 Salibacteraceae bacterium
TTTCTACTTTTGGTTCAAATGGGAGATAAAGTAATTTGTTGTCGCTGTTAAATCGCTTTCGGAGCTCGAAAATGGCTACTGCCATGACTTCATCCAGACTATCGTCCATGCCCCGTTTGAGTTCCAGTGTGTGTGACTGAACGATGGCCCCCTGAACCATTTTGAGATAATTCACATAAACATATTTGTCATCGTTCACAGCTGCAAAGACATCTACATTGTCAATCGCAGGATTCACAACAGTAGATCTGGCCTTGAAATTCTCGAGCAGACTTATCTTTTTCTTTAGATCCTCCGCAGTTTCGAATTGCAGTGTTTCTGCCGCTTTTTGCATCTCTTGTTTGAGGTCTTTGATCACATCACTTACATAACCCTTTAAGATACGTTTGATCTGCCCCACACTCTTATCATAGTCGCTTTGACTTTGCAAGCCAACACAGGGGCCCTTGCAATTTCCGATGTGGTATTCGAGGCAAAGTCTGAACTTTTCCGCTTCAATATTTTCTTCTGAAAGTTTGTATTTGCACGTCCTGAACGGATGAAGTTGTTTGATGAGTCCAAGTATGGAATGCATCATTTTCACCGAGGCATAAGGACCAAAGTAAGTAGACCCGTCTTTAATGATATTCCTTGTCCCGAAAATCCTGGGAAATCGTTCATTCTTTATCACAATGTAGGGATAGGTTTTATCGTCCCTCCACTGAATATTGAATTTGGGTTTGTGCTCTTTGATCAGTGTGTTTTCGAGCAGCAGCGCTTCGTATTCGCTGTCGACCAAAATGAATTTGATCTTTCGAATCTTCCTTACAAGCAGCTTTGTTTTACCACTCTCATAGCGGTCTTTATTATAGTAGGAGCTAACTCTGTTTTTAAGCCTTTTGGCCTTCCCAACATAGATCAGCTTATTACTTTCATCAAAGTACTGATATACACCCGGTTTTTGAGGAATGTTTGAGAGGGTCTCTTTGAGAAAATCTGGTGCCGCCACAATTCAAAGATAGCAGGGGATAAGTATTTGCTGAAACTAAACCATTTTAAATAAAAAGTGTTAAAATTTGAAAGACAGTATAACCAGATGGCTCAGTATTCGATCAAAGAGTTAGAGAAGCTTACCGGTGTAAAGGCACACACCATTCGCATATGGGAGCAACGCTATCAAATTGTTGATCCGCATCGGACGGAGACCAATATTCGATATTACGATGATGAGCAGCTAAAAAAGCTCCTAAATGTTTCTGTGCTTTTGAGCAATGGCTACAAGATCTCCAAGATCTCCAAGCTGGATCCCGATACATTGCAAAAGGAGCTCTTTCTGTGCTACAACAAAGAAGTACAGCAGCCGGAAAAGGTAAATGAAGACCTTGTAAAGTCGTTGATCGTTGCGATGATCGAATACAATGAGAGAGCATTTAATGCGCTCTTTGACAGAGCGGTTGATTCCTATGGGATCGAAAATGCCTTTTTAAAGGTTATTTACCCATTCCTACACAAGGTGGGTGTTATGTGGGGCATGAATGAACTGAACCCAGCTCAGGAGCATTTCATCAGTGCCTTATTGCGCCAGAAGATGCATTGCCAGATCGATAGTTTGCCGATCAATGAGCAGCCCAAAAAGACCTTTGTTCTTTTCCTTGGAGAAGGAGAGTTTCATGAATTGGGCCTCTTGCTGGGGAATTACCTGATCAAAAAAGCGGGTCATGCTGTATTTTATCTAGGTCAAAACCTGCCGATCAAAGACCTCAGTGAGGTTTCTAAAACAGTCAAGGCCGACTATCTCATGACATTCTTTACTGGGATACAGAGCGACGAAACCGTCTATTCGAACATCAAGCGAATGAGGGAAGTAGCTCCCAAAGCGGAACTCTTGTTTTCTACGCATGTCACTATTGATACCGAGAAACTAGACAAGAAGACACACCTGCTTGCGGTGATGGACGACCTCAATAAGTTTCTCTAACCCAACTTGAGGTAAACACATACGAAGCCAACAACAAGGCCGACAACTGCTCCGGCATAAACCTGAAAAGGGGAATGAGCATTTAGTCTAAGGCGAGCACTGCCAACTAGCCCGCTCAGTATGATCAGAGCCATAATCTTGAAATTCATTTGCTGATTCAATACCTGGCTCATACCCATAAAGATCCCAGCGACACACGAAATAGAAATTGCGTGAATACTGATCTTAAAGCGAAAGTTCAGGAGAAAAGCAATCAAGACCACGAGCGCTCCAGCGAGTGTCATAGAAACAATGATCTGTGGTAGCGCAGAACTGCGGAAGATGTAATAATTAAAGAAGTAAAAGAACAAGCCGATCAGAAAAGGTAAGGTTCTTTCATACTGCGAATTGAGGTGGAGGTTTGATACTTTATTGAGGCGATATAATACAAGGAGAAATAGTGCCGGCATGATCGCCGTATTAACGAGATTTAGACCAGCGATGATCCCAAGATGCTTTAGGCTGATGGAGTAGATCACATAGCTCTCCATGTTAAAAAGCAGCAGCAGAGCATAAGTAGGCATCAATAGAGGATGCAGGGCGTATGAAACAAAGTGTGCCAGACGTTCGCTCATCAGATCTCTTTTCTCAATCGCGCTACGGGAAGATTGAGTTGCTCTCGGTATTTGGCAACAGTCCTACGGGCGATATTGTAGCCTTTTTCTTTTAAGTGACTGGCTAGCTTTTCATCGGTCAGTGGTTTCTTCTTGTCCTCATCATCGATAAGGTCTTGCAAGATGCGTTTTACCTCTCTTGTCGAAACCTCTTCACCGCTTGTGGTAGAAAGTGATTCTGAGAAGAATGATTTAAGCAGGAATGTGCCATAGGGTGTTTGGATGTACTTGCTGTTAGCCACCCTTGAAACCGTTGAGATATCCATTCCAATGCGATCCGCAATATCTTTTAAGATCATTGGTCTTAATTCGGTCTCATCACCAGTCAAAAAGTACTCACGTTGATAATCAAGAATAGCGTTCATGGTCATGATCAGCGTTTGCTGCCTTTGCTTAATGGCATCAATGAACCATTGGGCTGAATCCAACTTTTGCTTTACAAATAGTGCCGCGTCTTTTTCAGACTTGTTCAGTTTGCCTTTGGCTTTTGAATAGTGATGCATCATCTCTGCATACTGATTGCTCACCTTCAATTCGGGTGCATTTCGTTGATTCAAACTCAGTTCAAACTCTCCATCTTCAATGGCAAGCATATAGTCTGGAACGACGTGTTCGATAGGTTTGATGGTATCACTGGCTGAACCTCCAGGCTTTGGATTGAGTTTGGTGATCTCATCAATGGCTGCTTTCAGATCCTCATCTGATATCTCAAGTTTTGATAGGATCTTGGAGTAGTGTTTCTTAGTGAAGGACTCGAAATACTCATCCAAAATAAGTTTGGCTGTGATGATCTCCACGCTGGGAACTTCCTTGCGCTCGAGTTGTAGCAGAAGACATTCCCTGAGGTCTCTTGCTCCAACGCCAGGAGGATCCAGACTTTGAACGATGCCAAGAAGATAAAGAAGTTCGTCTTCATCCGTCATGATGTTTTGAGTAAAGGCCAGATCATCAACAATTGAAGGAATATATCTTCTCAGATATCCACTTTCATCCAAACTCCCGATCAGATGTTTGGCGATCTTTTCTTGCTGTTCGCTAAGAACAAAAGTCTGAAGTTGGCTCTCCAGCTTTTCTACGAAGGTATCGCCAACCGATAGGGGAATGGTTTTCTCGTCTTGATCTTTCCCATGATTTTTCGCCTGATACCGATAGGATGGTTCATCATCATCCATATAGTCTGAAAAGTCAAACTCCTTTTCCGCTTCGGAAAGCTCATTTCCTTCCTGGTAGTCATCCTGATTATCGAGACTTTCTTCTCGTCCTTCTTCCAGAGCCGGATTCGCTTCAAGTTCTTCTTTTACACGAGCTTCAATGGCAACAGTAGGTACCTGCAACAATTTCATGAGCTGAATCTGCTGTGGACTCAGCTTCTGTTGAAGTTTCTGTTGTAGGCTTAACTTTTGCATTGACCTCTAAAATTCGGCGTTTTTGGGCGTTCTTGGGAAAGGTATGACATCTCTCACATTCGTCATTCCTGTCACAAACAATACTAATCTTTCAAAACCCAGGCCAAAACCACTATGAGGCACCGTACCAAAGCGTCGAGTGTCCAAATACCACCACAATTCTTCTTCAGGGATGTTGAATTCGGCGATCTTTTCCTTGAGCATATCATAGCGCTCTTCACGCTGGCTTCCTCCCACGATCTCTCCTATTCCGGGGAATAGGATGTCCATAGCTCCTACCGTTTTTTCATCGTCATTTTGACGCATGTAGAAAGCTTTGATCTCTCTGGGATAATTGTAGATGATCACAGGTTTCTTGAACTCTTTTTCTACCAGATAGCGCTCGTGTTCAGATTGCAGATCGACCCCCCATTCATTCACGGGAAACTGAAATTTCTTTTTCTTGTTGGGCTTCGAGTTCCTCAGTAGGTCAAAAGCTTCTGTGTAGGTGATCCTCACAAAATCATCCTGCAATATTCCCTTTAAAGTATCCAGTAAATTCTGTGGATCGCGTTTTTCCTTTGGCAGCCCTTGCTGCTCTTTTTCACGCCGATCACTCAGAAACTGCAGGTCGTCAGCGCAGTTGTCGAGGCAATATTTCACCAGATATTTAAGGAAGTCCTCAGCCAGATCCATATTGTCTTCAAGCTCATTGAAGGCAACCTCCGGTTCGATCATCCAAAATTCTGCAAGATGACGGGTGGTGTTGGAGTTTTCTGCTCTAAAAGTTGGACCGAAAGTATAGACCTTGGAGAGGGCAAGTGCCCCAAGCTCTGCTTCCAATTGTCCGCTTACAGTAAGTTTTGTGTGTTTGCCAAAGAAGTCTTCCTCGAAAGACTGCCCTTTTTTCCACTCAGGTAGTGTTGTAACGGTAAACATTTCACCTGCTCCTTCAGCATCACTTCCAGTAATGATAGGGGAGTGAAGAGAGTAGAAGCCCTCATCATTGAAATACTTGTGGATGCCATAAGCTAAAGCATGACGCAGGCGCAATACAGCACTAAAGGTGTTGGTTCGTGGTCTTAAGTGGGCGATCTCTCGTAAAAACTCCAGACTGTGTTTTTTGGGTTGAAGAGGATACTTGTCTGCAGGAGAGTCACCTATTATTTCCAGACTTTCTGCGAGTAGTTCTACTTTTTGTCCCTTACCCTGAGATTCCACCAACTCCCCACTCACACTGATGGAGGCCCCAGTAGTGACCCTTCTCAATAAGTCTTCATCGAAGCGCTCAAAATCAACCACAACCTGAAGATTGTTGATCGTGCTACCATCGTTCAATGCAATGAATCGATTGCTTCGAAATGTCCTCACCCAGGCCTTTACCAAATACTGTCCGCCTGGTTCTGCCTCTAAAATCTTACTGATCTCTGTGCGCTTCATAGCTTACTAATATGCGGCAAAAATACCACTACATCAACACCAGACAACCACGGAGGCACATTTGCTTTACCATTTATCAAGTATCTCAACCAAATATGTCACCCAGGAAACATTTTGCACATTAAAACGTTTCCTGTGTAAACTATTGATACATTTGCGATCCAAAATGGAAGAAAAAGAAGCTCAAATACTTAACGGTTCACTGCAAACCTTTATGTCTCTTGGCTTGAGGAGTGTGACCATGGATGATATTGCATCCAGAATTGGAGTTTCAAAGAAGACCATTTATAAATATGTTAAGGACAAAGAGGACCTCATTCAAAAGAGCATGGAACTCTACCATGATAAGGAATGTGAATTCATTCAAGCTGTAAAGTCCAGAAATCTTAACGCCATTGAGGAGAACTTTGAGATCTCCAAAAAACTCATTGCTGAACTTCAGAATATTCACCCATCCGTCATGTTCGACATGGATAAGTATTATCCATCAGCCAAGATGCTCTTTGAACAGTATAAAAAAGAAGTGGTCTTTGAGTGGGTGAAGGACAATCTCAGTCGAGGAATTAAAGAAGGCCTGTATAGGGAAGACATCAACATTGAGATCATTGCCTCACTCTATATCCTCAGAATGGATGACATTTTTAATATGGAGTTCTTTCCGAGAGCGGAATACTCCTTCTTGCAGGTGTACCTCGAGACATTCAGATATCATATTAGAGGCATTTCTAGTGATGAAGGCCTGAAATACTGGAAAAAACGAATTAAGGAATTTAACTATTGATCATGAAAAAACTATTGCTAATCGCACTTGTCTTGAGTCAACAACTCATGGCTCAGGACAAAAAGAGCTTTTCACTGGAAGAGGCTCAAAAGCATGCAGTTGAGAATAGCTATCAAATGCTCCTTGCAGACCTTGGCATAGAAGAGGCGAGACAGGATGTGAAAGAGACCACCTCCATTGGATTGCCACAGCTAAAGGCATCAGCTAGTTTTCAGAACTTTTTGGATGTGCCAACTCAGGTAATTCCAAACTTTTTGGCTCCAGCCATCACTCAAACCCTTGTAGGGTCTGGTGTGCTTCCACCAGAAGCTGCCAATCAACCTGCAGACCCTGAATTCATTGAGGCACAATTTGGAACAGAATTCAACACGACAGTAGGCGTTTCGGCAAGTCAATTGATCTTCGATGGACGATACTTCTACGGCTTGAAGGCTTCAAAAGCATTTGTGAATTATGCCAGATTGCAGAGGAACAAAGATGAAGCCGGTATCAGGAGACAGGTATCAGAGGCCTACTATGCCGCCCTGACTGCAGAAGAAAGTGTAGAGGTTTTTGAAAAAAGCCTGGAAAATGTGCAAACGACCCTTTCTGAAACCAAAGCGATGTATGAGGAAGGATTCATGGAAGAGTTGGATGTTGACCAATTGAGTTTGATGGAATCCAATTTGACCACACAATTCGAAAATGCCAAAATGCAAAGAGACAATGCAAGGGCACTTTTGAAATTCATGCTTGCTATGCCACTTGATTCTGAGATTGAGCTCACCGACGAACTAGAGGTGTTATTGAGTGAGGAAAATGTTGAATCACTTCTCCTTAAAAACCTCAGCTTGGGAGAACATCGCGATATGATCCTACTCGATGAAGGAATAAACCTGCAGAAGATCAACCTCGGCGCAACCCAGGCTGCATACATGCCTACGCTTGGAGCATTCTTTCAACATCAGCAAATGAACATGACCAATGAGATCGACTTTGAGACCTGGTTTCCAAATACGGTGTGGGGTATCAATTTGAACGTCCCGATCTTCACTTCATTCGGAACGCGTTCCAAAGTTCAAAAGGTGAAGCTAGGGATCGACAAGCTGGAGGTTCAGCGTGAGCAATTGAGCAATAGCCTGAGTTTGGAAGTGATGAATGCAAAAAGCACTCTCATCAACGCCTTGAGCTCATACCGTCATGAGAAAAAGAACATGGAACTCGCGATGAAGATCCAGGATAAGACCCTTGAAAAATTCAATTTAGGTATGGCCTCCAGTTTAGAGCTTACACAGGCCGAAAATCAACTTTTAACAACGCAGGGCAATTACGTTCAGAGCATTTTTAATGTACTGAACGCTCAAAGCCGCTTAACTAACGCATTAGGACTTTAAGATCATAAACATGAAAACAGTAAACACCACTTTGATCATACTTTTAGCCGCATTCATATCAGCTTGCGGTGAGCAATCCGGCGAGGGACTGGAGGCACTTAAATCCAAACGCGACTCGCTGAAAGCTGCAAAAACTGAGCTAACAAGTTCGCTCGTCGCAGTTGAAGCAAAGATCGCTGAGATGGACACCACGGTGGAAAGACGTCTTACACCGATTACAGTTTCTGAGCCAAAGCAAGGACGCTTTGAGCACTTCTTTAAAGTGCAAGGGAACGTAGAAACAGACAAGGATGCGATGCTTTACCCTGAGGCTCAGGGCCGAATTTTGAAGATCCATAAAAAGGAAGGTGAAAAGGTCACAAAAGGTGAGGTCATCATCAGTTTGGATTCGAGGGTTTTGCAGAACGGCATAGATGAGCTGAAAAGCAGACTTGAGCTTGCGGAAACGGTCTTTAAGAAGCAAGAGCGCCTCTGGAAGAAGAATATCGGCTCGGAGATCCAATACCTGGAAGCAAAGAATAACAGAGATGCACTTCAAAAGAATCTGGAAACCATGCAATCTCAACTTGATATGTATAAGGTGAAAGCCCCATTCACAGGAATCTTAGATGATATCATGCCAAAAATGGGAGAGATGGCAAGCCCGATGGCTCCTGTTGCAAGAGTGCTTAACCTTGATGAGGTTTATATGGACTGTGACGTCACAGAGAGTTATCTCGGAAAGATCAAGGAGGGAGATTCCGTTATGGTTGGTTTCCCTTCATTGGGTGTCAAATACAAAACAACCATCAGCCGGATCGGCAAATACATCAATCCGAACAACCGAACATTTAAGGTCACAGTTACCATCAAGAACAAGAACGAGGTCTTACGCCCGAACTTGATCGGAGAGGTGAACATCCGGGATTATGTGGCGGATTCCAGCATCATGATCAGTCAGAGTCTGGTACTGCAGGATACTGAAGGCAAGGAGTTCGTCTACATAACTCGATCAAACAAAGGCAATAGTTCCGTAGTGAAACGATACATCGAAACCGGTCTAAGTTATCAGGGCATGCAACTCATCAAAAAGGGTCTCAAAGAAGGAGACTATGTAGTTGATGAAGGTAGCCGAAGCATTAAAGATGGAGAAGAAGTTCAAATCATAAGCAACATTAGCTATGAAGGATAAAGAACAAAACAAGAAATCATTTGGCCTTTCTAACCTATCACTGAAGAACAAGACCTCAGTCTTTGTGCTTCTGTTCATCATTCTGGTTGGTGGTTTAGCCTCTTACGTATCAATGCCAAGGGAAAGTTTTCCTGAAGTAGTGGTGCCTCAGATCTATGTTGGAACGCCATATCCTGGGAACTCGCCTTTGGATATAGAGAAACTGATCACAAGACCCCTCGAGAAGGAGATCAAAACGATCACTGGAATAGACAAGCTCACCTCAACTTCTGTGCAGGGCTACAGTACCATTTTCATCGAGTTCGATTTTAGTATTACTCCCGAAGAAGCCCTCAGGAAGGTAAAGGATAAGGTGGATGTAGCCAAGAGTGATCCTGATTTCCCAAAAGATCTGCCAGCAGATCCCAACGTGTTCGAATTGAACATTTCTGAGATGATGCCGGTGATGAATATCAACCTCTCTGGAAATTATTCTATCGATGAGCTGAATAGGTATGCAGAATACCTGGAAGATGAGATCGAAAAACTCTCTGAGGTATCAGAAGTAGATATCCGTGGTGTGCAGGAAAAGGAAATGAAGGTGAACGTCGACATGATCAAAATGGAGTCGAACAAGCTTTCATTTAATGATATCGCGCAAGCTATTCAGGGAGAAAACATGACCATGTCAGCTGGTGATGTCCTGGAAGACGATTTTCGTCGCACGGTACGTATCGTTGGAGAATTTGAGTCTCCTGAAGAGCTCGGAAATGTGATCGTCAAAAGAGAAAAATTCAACATTGTGTACCTGCGAGACATCGCAGAAGTCGTGTTTGAAGACGAAGAAAAAGAGTCTTACGCACGGGAATACACCAAGCCGGTGGTGATGGTGGATGTCAAGAAAAGAGCAGGGGAGAACCTGATCAATGCAGCAGATCAGATCAATGAAATATTACTTGAAGCAAGAGCCGAGGTATTTCCCGAAGACCTTCAGATCACCATTACGAATGATCAGTCTAAGGTAACCCGAACACAGGTAAGTGAATTGGAGAATAGCATCATTTTCGGGATGCTTTTAGTGATCCTTGTTTTGCTTTTCTTCCTTGGATTGAGAAATGCATTATTCGTGGGGATAGCCATTCCCTTATCAATGTTCATGTCCTTTTTCATTTTGAACGCCCTGGGGGTTACCCTAAATATGATGGTGCTCTTCTCGCTGGTACTCGCATTGGGAATGCTTGTAGACAATGGGATTGTTGTAGTGGAGAACATCTATCGATTGATGGATGAAGGAAAGTCTCCATTTGAAGCGGCAAAGTATGGAGTAGGAGAGGTGGCCTTACCCATCATTGCGTCAACGGCAACCACATTAGCCGCTTTTATTCCTCTGGCTATTTGGCCCGGATTGATGGGGCAGTTCATGTTCTGGCTTCCCGTAACGCTAATGATCGTATTAGGGTCTTCACTCTTTGTGGCCTTGGTCATAAACCCTGTGCTTACCTCTGTTTACATGAAACTTAAGGAAGATCCAGTGAGTCTGAAAAGGTTGTTCACCATCACATCGGTATTGATCCTGATCGGACTTCTTTTGGTCTTCGCGGGACTTAATAGTCTTGGAAATCTCTTGATCATTGGAGGTATTTTGGGTCTGCTCAATCGATTTGTTTTAAGCCCGGCGACCGATTACTTTCAATCGAAAGTGCTCCCGGCACTGGAAGAGTTTTATAAGAAAGCATTGGCCTATGCGCTCAACGGAAAGAACCCGATCGGATTCTTTTTTGGGACTATTTTGATGCTGATCTTTTCGGGTATGTTGCTCGGAATTTTCTCTCCTAAGGTGATCTTCTTTCCGATCAATATGCCGAATTATGCGAACGTTTTCATTGAGGCCCCAATTGGTACAGATATTGAAAAAGTGAACCAGATCACAAAAGAGCTCGAAAGCCGAATTCTCAAATACGCTAAAAAGTATGAGATTGTTGAAGAGCAGAACGGTATTGAGAATAAGTACAATTTCCTCATTGAATCTGTGATCGCTCAGGTTGGTGAAGGTACCAGTGACCCAAGTCAGGGTCCTTCTATGGCGCAAACCCCACATAAAGCGAGAATTACCGTATCCTTTGTACAATACCAACAAAGGCGCGGGGTTTCTACCACTGAGATGCTCGAAGATATTCGTGACCTGATGAAGGGGGTGCCTGGTGTTCAGATCACCGTGAATAAAGATGAGGCTGGACCTCCGGTAGGTAAACCGATCAACATAGAAGTTGCCGGAGATGACTATGAGGAGCTTTTGGCTGAGTCTGAAAACCTGAAGAAATTCATCGATGGAAGAAATATTCCGGGAATTGAGGAATTGAAACTGGACGTGGAGATCGGTAAGCCAGAACTCCTGGTCGAGATCGATCGCAACAAAGCACGTCGGTTTAACTTGAGCACGGGACAGATCGGATCTTCATTGAGAAACGCTGTTTTCGGAATGGAAGTGTCTACCTACAAAGAAGGAGAAGACGATTATCCGATCATGATCCGATTAGCAGATGAGTATCGCTACAACCAGGATAACCTGCTGAATCAAAAGATCACTTTTAGAGATCAGACCAATGGTCGAATCCAACAGGTTCCGATCTCCGCGGTAGCTCAACCCGTGAAGTCTACCACTTTTAGTGCAGTGAAAAGAAAGGACATGAAGCGAATGATCACCATATCTTCCAATGTTCTGGAAACCTACAATGCCAACGAAGTGGTGGCCGAGATCAAGCAATCACTGAAGGATTATGAATTGCCGGAGAATATGGATCTCAAATTTACGGGTCAGCAAGAAGAGCAAGCCAAAGAAATGGCCTTCTTAAGCAATGCCTTGCTTATTGCGGTATTCCTGATCTTTTTGATTCTGGTAAGCCAATTTAATTCAGCTTATCAACCCTTCATCATCATTGCTTCGGTGGTCTTTAGTTTGATCGGAGTATTCCTCGGACTGGTGGCCTTTCAGATGGACTTTGTGGTGATCATGACCATGGTAGGAATCATATCGCTCGCTGGAATTGTGGTGAACAACGCCATTGTATTGATCGATTATACCAACCTGTTGATCCTTCGCAAGAAAGAGCAATTAAAGCTAGAACCATCTGACAAATTGCCGGTTCCAGAACTGATCGATGCCATCGTTCAGGGAGGAAAAACCAGGTTAAGACCTGTACTTCTTACGGCAATTACCACCGTACTCGGTTTGATCCCGCTCGCTATTGGATTGAATATCAACTTTATCACGCTTTTAAGCGATTTAGATCCTCAGATCTATGTAGGTGGAGATAATGTTATTTTCTGGGGTCCAATGTCGTGGACAGTAATTTTTGGTCTGACTTTTGCGACCTTTTTAACACTGGTCATTGTACCAGTAATGTACTATCTGGTGAACCGATTAAGGTATCGTTTGTCAGGAAAGTAATAACTATTCACAACCAACTAAAGCCCGTCGCCTAGGTGATGGGCTTTTTGTTTTCTTGAAACCCGACCCTCAGGCGGAATAAGATCAGCAGACAAAAGGCCAGACTAATGGCAAATACCAAAGGTTGATCGGCTCCAGCATTTTCGATATTCTCTGGGATCTCATCTATACCTATATAATAAGCAAGGCTTACAGCAATAGCATTGTTCAAAAAGTGAGCAAGCATGGGGTACAGTAATGACCCACTCCAATAAAACAGGTACCCTAGTGCTGCACCCATCACGAGGCGCGGTAAAAAGCCGAAGAACTGCATGTGGATTGCGCTGAAAATGGCCGCAGTGATCCAAATCGCCACATGATGCCTGCCGGTTTGTTCATGAAAGATCTTCTGGATCACCCCCCGAAAGAGCAATTCTTCTCCCACTGCTGGAAGAAGTGCCATGATAAATAGCGACAACATTAGGTCTCCAGGGCCATCCATTCTCAAAAAGGCCATGGTCGTCTCTTCCGCAGTTTTTTCCATGGCCAGCAAACTCTCCTTTAGTCCGCTTAAAGCCTCGGGAAATGGAATAGCATGATTTAGGCTACCCAGATAGTTTTCCAGCGGAAGCGCAATAAAGACCAGAACAGCGATCAATATGGTCAGACGCCAATTTATGTCCTTTGAAAGCCCATACATCTTCAGCAATGAGCGACCCATCAAACGGGCATAAACAAGTCCAGGCACCAGAAAAAGCCCGATCGCATTCATGGTCTGAGTGAATTTGAGTGCCGACATGACAGATGGATCCTCAAAGTCAGTAGAACCAGCAATATCAGCTAGTCCAACACCAAATAAATAGGGCGAAAGTAAAATGGCAATGAGCGATGAAATGCTGAATCCCGCAAAGGCGATCACAAAGACCATCAATAGGCGATACCACGGACTCTGTCCCTGAAAGTAAAGCTTGAAACCATTGCTTTGATTTTGAGTAATTTTGCAGCGCTTTAAAAGATGGGCGTAAAAATAGAAAATATCGACCTGGGAGATTTCCCCTTACTTCTTGCCCCAATGGAAGATGTGAGCGATCCGCCATTTCGTGCACTTTGCAAGAAACAAGGGGCTGATATGATGTATACAGAGTTCATATCCTCGGAAGGCCTTATTCGTGATGCCGCCAAAAGCGTTCAGAAACTCGATATCTATGAGTATGAACGTCCTATCGGGATTCAGATATTTGGTGGTGACATAGAATCGATGAAGGAGGCGACCCGGATCACTGAACAGAGTCAGCCCGACGTGATCGACATCAACTTTGGATGTCCGGTCAAAAAAGTGGTTTGTAAAAATGCCGGGGCAGGGATCTTGAAAGATATTCCAGGAATGGTGAAGATGACCGAAGAGATCGTCAAAAGCACAGACTTGCCAGTCACTGTTAAAACTCGTCTGGGCTGGGACGAAAACTCAAAGTACATTGTGGAGGTGGCAGAGCGACTCCAGGATGTTGGGATCAAGGCGATTTCCATTCATGGAAGAACCCGAAAGCAGATGTACAAAGGTGAGGCAGACTGGAGTCTGATCGCAGAAGTCAAGAACAACCCAAGAATGCACATTCCTGTATTTGGAAACGGCGATGTTGATAGTCCACAAAAAGCGCTGCAAATGAAGGAACGTTTTGGGGTGGACGGAGTCATGATCGGAAGAGCCAGTATTGGATACCCATGGATCTTCAATGAGATCAAACAATACCTTAAAAACGGGGAACTAGTCGAAGGTCCGGATATTGAAGAGAGAATTAGGGTTGCAAGAGAACACCTGAGGATGTCTGTTGAATGGAAAGGGGAGCGCCTGGGAGTTTTGGAGACACGTCGACACTACGGGAACTATTTCAAAGCCATTCCCAATTTTAAGCCCTTTAGAATGAAATTGGTCACACTTGATCATTACGAGGAATTACTCGAGGTCTTTGAAGAGATAGAAGCACATTTCCTGGGAGTATCTGCTGCCTGACCAACGCATGAAATACTTACTTTCGGACTCTATGCCGGAAGAAAAAAAACTCTTTTTGCTCGATGCTTATGCCTTGATATTTCGAGCTTACTATGCTTTTATTCGCAATCCGCGGATCAATTCAAAAGGATTTAATACCTCAGCCATATTTGGCTTCACTACCGCTATTTTAGATGTCATCAAAAAAGAGGATCCGACTCACCTCGCGGTCTGTTTCGATTTTCCGGCAGCCACGGTTAGGAATGAAGTTTATCCCGAATACAAGGCAAATCGCGAAGAAACTCCGGAAGATATTCGTTCAGCGGTTCCTTACATTCGTCAGATCATAGAAGCTTTTGAGATTCCTTTACTTGAGGCGGAAGGATATGAAGCGGATGATGTTATCGGAACCCTATCGAAGCAGGCAACCAAAGCAGGATATACCACCTATATGGTAACCCCCGATAAAGATTTTGGTCAGTTGGTGGATGAGCAGGTATTCATGTATAAACCTGCTAAATCTGGCTCAGGCCCTGAAATACTCGATGCTGAAGCAGTTTGTAAGCAATGGGGAATAGATCATACTGAGCAGGTAATAGATATCCTGGGCTTGATGGGTGACTCGGTAGACAATATTCCAGGTGTTCCGGGTGTAGGCCCAAAAACTGCCGCAAAACTGATCCAGAAATATGGCTCTATAGAAAACCTATATGAGCACCTCGACGAACAAAAGGGCAAGCTCAAAGAGAATCTCGAGAACAATAAGGAAAACGCATTCATGTCCAAAAACCTTGCTACCATCTTGTTGGATGCTCCGGTAGAATTCAGTGAGGAAAAGTTGACGATCTCTGAGCCAAATACAGAAAGATTAAAAGAGATCTTCACTGAGCTTGAGTTTCGTCAATTGGCCAAAAGAGTGCTGGGTGAAGAGATCGCACTAGGACAAACGACCAGTGTGGGTGGACAGATGGAGCTATTTTCAGATGAGCAATCCAGGGAAGTTGAAGAGGTTGACGGTGTGGGAAACCTGGACAAGGTAACTCATGAATATCACTTGACGAATACTGAAGAAAAGATCAAAGCTTTGATCGCCGTCCTGGAATCTGCAAAATGCTTCTGTTTTGATACAGAAACCACGGGACTTGATCCACTGTCCGCGGAATTGGTGGGACTGGCATTTTCAGTCAAGTCAAAACAGGCGTTCTATGTGCCCTTTCCTGAGGATCAGAAAGAAGCGATGAGCTTGCTCGAACGCTTTAAGCCTGTATTGGAAAATGATACCATTGAAAAGGTGGGCCACAATTTGAAGTACGACATTCTGGTCTTGAAGAAGTATGAAGTGGATGTTCAGGGGCCATTCTTTGATACTATGGTGGCACACTATCTACTTGAGCCTGATATCCGGAAAAGAAAAATGGACGATTTGGCTGAGATGTATCTGAGCTATTCTCCTCAACCGATCAGTGAGCTGATAGGGGAGAAGGGAAAAGGGCAAAAGAGCATGCGGGAGATCGATCCGGAAAAGGTGAAGGAATATGCCGGTGAAGACGCGGATATCACCCTTCAACTCAGGCATTATTTCGCTCCAAGAATAGAGGAATCGGGAAACAGAGAGCTCCTGGAAAAGATCGAGGGGCCTCTCATGCCAGTACTTGCAGATATGGAGGCAGAAGGTATCTGTTTGGATGTTGATAGCCTCAAGAAGCTATCGGAGACCCTCAGGGTAGACCTGATCGATATTGAAAAGGAGATACACGAAATGGCTGGGGTAGAGTTTAAGATCTCTTCTCCTAAGCAAGTGGGTGAGATCCTTTTTGAACGCCTAAAGGTGGTGGATAAGGCTAAGAAAACCAAAAGCGGGCAATATGCAACAAGTGAGGATGTGCTTTCAAAGATCAAGACCAAGCATCCGATCATCGAGAAGATCCTCGACTTTAGGGAGCTTCAAAAGCTCAAGAATACCTACGTTGATACTTTACCAAAATTGATCAGAGAAGAAACGGGCCGAATACATACTACATTTAATCAAGTTGTTGCTGCCACCGGACGACTTAGTTCTGATCACCCAAACCTCCAAAATATTCCAATAAGAACCGAAAGGGGCAGATTGATAAGAAAGGCTTTCACTTCCAGATCCGATGATTACGAACTCATGGCTTCCGACTATTCTCAAATAGAGCTTCGGATCATGGCTGAAATGAGCGAGGATCAGGGGATGATCGATGCATTTGTAAATGGACAGGATATTCATGCGTCTACCGCATCAAAGGTATATGGTGTTGCTCTCGATGAGGTAGATCGTAATATGCGTTCGAATGCTAAGATGGTCAACTTTGGGATCATTTATGGAATCTCAGCCTTCGGCCTGGCAGATCGCTTGAGCATTTCAAGAACGGAGGCAAAGTCCATGATCGATTCCTACTTTGAGCAATACCCGAAGATCAAGGAGTACATGGATAAAGCCGTTGCCGATGCTAGAGAAAAAGGCTATGTGGAGACCATCATGGGCAGAAAACGTACACTTAGGGATATTAATTCAGCCAACGGTGTGGTTCGGGGAAATGCTGAACGCATTGCCATCAACGCTCCTATACAGGGTTCCGCTGCTGATCTGATCAAATTGGCCATGATCAGAATTCAAAAGGAGATCAAATCGAGAAAAATGAAATCAAAAATGTTATTGCAGGTTCATGATGAACTCGTATTTGACGTGTATAGCCCTGAAAAACAAGAGCTTAAATCTTTTGTTGAGGAGATCATGGCCTCAGCGATAGACATGAAAGTACCACTTGTTGTGGAGAGTGGCTTTGGAAAAAACTGGCTTGATGCGCATTAATCAATCGTTTATATACATTTGTTAGGAAGAGAAAAGAGATCTTGATGAAATCGCCCCTAATACTATTCGTTTTATTTGTCGCTGTGTCCATCAGTGCTTGTAGCCCCCCTGAGAAAGACAAGGAGAGCGGTGTTCCTGCGGGTTACGACTCAACCCTGCTTGATGAAGAGGTGATGGAAAAGTATGAAAAGGCGCGTCAGGTCTTCATCACCATTCCATCTCCGATCGAAACAAGCATGCTTCTAAAGAAAACGGGAGTTAAGTTCAATGTGGAGTATTTGAAGGACCCAGATAGAGTAACTGTGTATGAAACAACTTCTGCGAAAGCAATGAATTTGGGAGCTTACATTGCTGATTTGAGTTACTGCAATGTGTTCGAACAACAAGACCGGAGTCTGAGCTATTTCAATGACCTAAGAATCCTTGGAGATGAACTGAACCTCACCAGCATTTTTACCCCAGAAGTAGTTAATCGTGTAGAGGAGAACCTAAACAATCAGGATAGTGTGTTGAATATCATTTCAGAAGCTTACTGGACTGCTAAAACTAGTCTCGAAGAAAGCGAAAGACAAAGTGTTGCAGCTTATGTTTTGGCTGGAGGTTGGCTTGAAGGTTTGTACATCGCATCTCAAATAGCCGTAAATGATGCGCCCAATGAATTGCTCGAAGGGCGCATTGCAGAACAGAAATATGGTTCAAGAAATATGAATGAGTTGGTTCGACTCCAAAATCAGGATGGTTCTATCGATGATCTTGCCAAAGAGATCGCCGAATTGGATGCGCTTTTTCAAAGTCTGGAAGAGAAAAAAGAGCCAGTGACCTACTCTATGGACAAGAAAGGGATCATATCCGTAGGAAAGAATATTACAATCGTGATAACCGAAAAGCAGCTTAATGATATTGCTGCTAAGGTGAAGTCGATCAGAATGAAATTCATGTCATGAGCACGAACTTAAATCCAATACGAATATTTCTAGCACTGGCTTTCGTTTTTATGGGTCTTGGCTTGAGTGCTCAGTGCAAGTATTTCACTCAAAGAAAGTGCCTGCCTCAATTGGAGCCATATCAGAATAACGGTCAGATCAATACCACCGTTTTGTTCGAGGGAGACTCTGCAGCCTTGAGAATGACTTTTTTTTCAGAACAGGAATATCGTCTGATGGTATGCTCACACAGTAGTTTGGGTGACAGCGTTTTCTTTAAGATCCGCGATATGGATGGGGAGTTACTCTACAATAGCAAAGGAAAACAGGACTCCTGGGACTTTAAAGTTAACTCAACACAGGACCTCAATGTCTCGGTGATCGTTCCAAGGCAGAAAGACAACATGACTGGCTTACCTCAGAGTGGCTGTGTGTCTGTGATACTGGGCTTCAAACCCTAGCGGAATAATTTCATACCCTTTCTACTCCTTCTTTTTGCTTTCCTAGACCTTATTTTGGGATGTGTCTGATGAAAGAATATACCAACTTGCGCTTACCCGGGTAAAAGGCCTGGGACCAATTCGCCAAAAAAAGCTAATAGAGCATTTTACAACAGCGAGCTCGGTATTTCAAGCCTCCGTCAAAGAACTATCAGAGCTTGAAGGCCTTGGTCAAATTGCAGCGCGAAAGATTAAAAAGTTCAGTGCTTTTGATGCGGTCGAGAAAGACTTGGTTGAAATTGATAAGCGTGGTATATCAACTCACTTCTACACAGATAAGAGCTACCCCAATCGACTTCGCTTTTGTGATGATTCCCCTGTTTTACTCTACTCATCAGGAAACATAGATTTTAACCGGGAGAAGTTTGTGGCTATTGTAGGTACTAGGCGGGCAACGAATTACGGCAAACGCATGCTTGAGTCGATACTTGAAGGGCTTTCAAGTGCTGGCATAACGCTGGTGAGTGGGCTTGCCTACGGCATCGATATTCACGCGCACATCAGTGCATTGAAATACGACATTCAGAATATTGCGGTGCTTGCCCATGGATTAGATAAGGTTTATCCTGATAGTCATGCCAGCGCACTTAAAAAGATGGCCAAAAAGGGTGGTGCTGTAAGTGAATACACCCTGGGGGTAAAACCTGATCGAGAGAACTTTCCAGAGAGAAATAGGATCATTGCTGGCCTGGCAGATGCGACCATAGTCGTTGAGTCTAAACGGCAGGGAGGCGCCATGATCACAGCAGAGATCGCAGATGGATATCACCGCGATGTATTTGCCGTTCCAGGTAAGATCGAAGACCCACTTTCGGCGGGTTGCAACTACCTGATCAAAAGAAATAAAGCTCACCTGCTTGAGTCGGCCGAGGACTTGCTAAGGCTCATGAACTGGAAGGAATTCGAAAAGCGAAAAAAGTTGGGAGCACAAAAAAAGCTTTTTGTCCAGTTGAGTTCACGCGATGAACAGATCCTTTCTTTTTTGAAGGAAAAGGGAACCTGCCACAACGAAGAAATTGCGGGTCTGCTAGGTGTTAGTCCAAGTCAACTCGCCTTGCATATGTTAGAGCTGGAGATGAATGGATTGGTTCGAAGCCACCCCGGGGGACTCTATTCCATTTGCTGAGTTTTAAGGCTGAAATCATTCAGCGCAAAAAGGCAATAAAAAAAGATGAGGTAAGAAACCCCGACCTGAGTCTCCATGGTATCCTCTGGTATGAAAGATAGGCTTATACAGATCAGAAAAAGACTCATTAAAAAATTGCTTTTGTTGAGCCAAACTGGAAGGTAAAATGAAAAAATGAAAAACAGAAGCCCAAAAGCTCCAAAGGCGATCGCTATGCTCAAATATTGATTATGTGTGCGGTGGCGATATTTCTCAGAAAGTTCAGATTGATTGCGTTCATATTCTTCTTTAAAAGCTTCTTTGATATCACCCGTACCAATGCCAATGATAGGTGAACGCTTGAAGATCTCCCAACCCGTGGACCAAAAGACGGCTCTTTGGGCAATGGAATTGCCCTCTGGATTGTTTCCATTCTTTAAGTTCTCAATTTCCCAAAGTGTTTCATAAACGCGTCGTTTCAGACCCTGCTCTTCAATGAAGCGGTAATTTGTATGGCCCTGTTCGATCAATCGAATATCCTGATCACTGAGTTTTTGAAAATCCACAGAGTCTTTATGCAAGGCTTTTGAAGACATGTATCTCATGATTGTCGAATACATGGGCTGGCCTTTGGCGTCGCGCTCTTCAAAGCCAATATCACTTTTTCTTTCCCAACATCTCTTGAGCTCTTTCAGTGCAACATAGGACCAAATCAGGGTTCCGTTTTCGTGCAGGCTGCTCTCAATTTTGTGATAGTAGATCTCACCTCCAGGGCTTGTATAAGGAAGTTCTTCTGGAGGCCCTAATTCTTCCACATCATTAAAATCCCTGACCTGTTGAACTAGCCAAATTCCTGGAATACTCAGCCCCAGAATCAATATGCTGCTAAGGCTCACCTTAAGCCAAAGCCGCTTTGACCGTAACACAAAATAAAGGCTTAGGAATAGGGTAGCAGCCAATAGGATCACTATTCCAGTCATTGATCCCATGATAAAAAGAGAGCTGATCAAGACCAGCAGTGCCACAGCATAAAGCCAATGAAACGACTCCTTGAATAAGTAGTAAAGACAAATAAAAGCGGCTGTGACGATCATCAGAGAGAGCCGTATATGAGACACAAAAAGAGAGGCTTCCCTGAGGTCTTCAAGCTCAAGGAACAAAGCTCGAAATGAGCCGATCAATGCTGCAGCTGCGGCTGCCAGGATGAACAAATGGCTGAGCTTTTTTAGATGGGCTTTTTTTAATGGAAAGATCCATGAAGCAAAAACGCTGAAACTTAAGATCGGGAGCTTCACCCTGAGGTCCTTCATCGCGTAACTCATATTCTCGGGTTCAGTGTGTAATAAACCCAGTAGGTGAATCAGGTAAATACCAATCAAGGCAAGCACGATCTTATTAGCGATCAGTCTTCTCCATTTATCTATGAAGCGACCTTCAATGACCCAAATGATCAGCAATAAGAACTGTGAAACGCTAAGGCTAAACTTGGAAAATGGCAAACTAAGGGCAAAAAGCACAAGGCAGTAGAAGTACCATCTACTGTATTTGTCACTAACTGCTGGCAGACTCAAAGCTTAGTTTTTGATCGAAGTAGTATCGCTGCTTAAGATGCTGTAGTATTTATCGAGATTAGAAGCCAGATCAAGTACAGTATCGATCTCAGGGTCGTATTTCAGAGAGGATCGAACCCTTCCTTCCTGGTAATAATATCTGGAGATGATCTCATTCTCGATCAGCTCTTTGATCTCGGATTCAAATGTGCTAAGGTCTTCTTCCTTTGACAAGAAGATCTTATCTTCTAATGTCTCGTAAACTTCCTCCACATCGTCAAAATACTTTTCTTCCTTGGTCGCTTCTTCAAGCTCCTCCAGCAATCGTTCGCTCTCCGTTTTATAAGCGTAGTCTTTTCCCTTTAGGAACCCTCTAAAATCTGAGTAGATTTCTTCACCTATGCTGAATTCAGGAACTGCATGAATCGAGTCAACGCTATTTCTGAAATTAGTTGCAAAGTCAAAAACATGACCTTTTGCCATCAAACTTTGAGATATGTTGGCGAACTTTCTTTGCTCAATCTTAATATCAGGTGAAATCCCTCCAGCATCATAGATCACTCGCCCTTTCTTGGTCTTAAATTCAGCGGCAAGTGAGTCGGGTATCTCAGAGCCCTTTCCATTCACCTTGTTGGCATAGTCGATCTTCTGAATACAGCGGCCACTCGGAATGTAGTATTTGGCTACGGTAACCTTCAGCTTCGTGTTATAAGAGAGTGGGATGGTTTGCTGAACGAGTCCTTTACCAAATGATTTTTGGCCGATGATCACCGCTCTGTCGAGGTCTTGAAGTGCTCCAGCTACGATCTCAGAAGCTGAGGCAGAGGATCCGTCGATCAACACCATAACAGGTATTTTTTCATCGAGAGGCTCTTTTGTGGCCTTGTATTCTCGATCCCAGTTGCTCATTTTTCCTTTGGTCGAAACCACTACCTGTCCCTTAGGGATGAACAAATTGACGATCTCAACGGCCTGTTGCAGAAGCCCTCCTCCATTTCCTCTGAGGTCGAAGACAAGAACTTCCATGCCATCGTCCTTGAGTTTCTTAAAAGCCTTCTTTACTTCACTTGCAGCAGTTTGTGTGAAGCTGTTCAATGCAATGTAGCCTGTTTTTTCATCTAACATGCCCGCATATGGCACATCACCCAGCTTTATGTCTTCTCTCACCAGCTCTTTTTCGAAGACCTCATCCTGACGTTTTACCTTGAGCTTTACGGCAGAATTAGCTTGCCCTTTGAGTAGCTTACTCAATTCACTGGTCGACTTTCCTTCCGCATTTTCTCCGTCCACTTCGAGGATGATATCCCCAGCTCTCAATCCAGATTTTTGTGCCGGAAACCCTTCATAGGGCTCAGCGATGATCACATGCTCTTCTTTCTTTCTGATGAGTGAACCAATGCCACCATACTTTCCAGTGGTGAGGAAGCGGTAGTCTTCAATTTCTTCTTCCGGATAATATACGGTGTAAGGATCCAGGGATTTAAGCATTGCATCAATCCCACGCTTCATCAATTTTCCTGGCTCGGTCTCATCGACGTAATAAATGTTGAGTTCCTGGAAAAGATGAGCAAAGACCTCAAGATTCTTTGATAGTTCGAAATAGGAGTCTTTCGCAGATATTCCAAAGAAGCCAATTAGCGCAATGAGAATGGCTGCTATGGAGCCTAAGATGGATCTTTTGAGTTTTGTCATGAATGATTTTCGGTGCTTATGCTATCAGATAAACGTTGTAAAAGTAGGATTATTTTCTCCTGTACTTCACTGAAACTCGGCACTTCTGAACTTTGAACAATGAACATCAACAATAGTTGCCCTTCGAATTTACCGATCAGACTCTTATTGTTGCGGTAGGCTTCTCGCAAGGCTCTTTTCACCCTGTTTCGGCTAACGGCCTTTTTAAAGTGGCGCTTTGGGGCAGAAAAAGCTACTTTCAGCTCTGTATCTTTTTGTGGATTTAAGACCCAGGCAAGTTTTATCGGTTTAGCTTTTAAAGAATTTGCTCCAGAGAAAAGTTGTTTGACCTCATCTCTACTTTTGATGCGTTCTTCTTTTCCGAGGCTATTCATTCGTCGAAAGATAAAAAGAAAGCCTCTCGGATTGGGTCCGAAAGGCTTTGCTTCCACGTTCTTGAACTAACTATCTTTTATTTGCTTCCTTAATGTAGTTCTCCAATGCCATAGTCATGGATGGAGCTTTAGGTTGCGGGGCTTTGATGTCTACCTTCAAACCCCTATCCTCTACTTCTTTGATCGTGGTAGGGCCAAAAGCAGCGATCCTGGTCTCATTCTGTTTGAAGTCAGGAAAGTTTTGGAATAGCGATTTTATGCCTGATGGGCTGAAGAATACCAACACATCATAGGTGACATCATCAAGATCTGAAAGGTCGCTACACACCGTGCGGTAAAATATACCTCTGGTATAATCGATCTTGCTTTCCTCTAATCCTTTTGGAATTTCCGGCTTCAAAATGTCTGAGCTCGGAAGGAGGAACTTTTCATTCTTGTGCTTTTTGATCAGTGGAAGCAGATCGTTGAACCTAAGCTTTCCAAAAAAGATCTTGCGCTTTCTATACACCACATACTTCTGCATGTAGTAAGCGATAGCTTCTGACATACAGAAATACTTCATAGAGTCAGGCACAGTGACACGCATCTCTTCACACATTCTGAAGTAATGATCAACTGCATTGCGGCTGGTGAAGATCACTGCAGTGTGATCAAGAATATTCACTTTCGTTTTTCTGAACTCCTGAGCGTCTACTCCTTCAACGTGAATGAAAGCCCTAAAGTCGATCTTGAGCTTGTAATTGTTAGCCAGATCGGAGTATGGGTGCTTGTCGCTCTCTGGCTTTGGCTGTGAGACTAAAATGCTTTTTACCTTTTTGAGCGTGGTGACATTTTCCTGGGCCATAGAATTAATCTATTGATATTTAAATACTTGTGAAATATTTACCGAGTACAAGTACAGGGCTTATTTCGAGCGTGCAAATGTATAAAATAAAGTAGTGCACAGGATAATTACCCTCATTCAGATATGCTGGAAGAGATTTAACAAGTCGGTATATGAACATGAGACCAATCGCTCCCAGGGCGATATAAGCCACGGTATGACTGGGTAAGGCTGAATAGGCCATCACTAGATTCACCGCACAGAAAGAGAGACCCAATCCGGCTCTGTTGAGCATGAGGTTGAGCACATGCATCGATGTTTGATGTTCCGTACGATATACCGTGGCGGTAAACCAGTAAAAAAACAATTTGATAACATCGAAGAAGAAGAGTAGGACCAGTAAGACCAAAAATGAGCGAATGCCGTCGTTCAGGAATTCGTTCAACCCAAAACTGAGATTGAGTAAATAAATGAAAATGGACATATTGATCAGGTAGTTCAGGTAAAGAACAACCATGCTCAAATTCAGAAAGGGATTCTCCTCTCTGGTGATCTGACTGATATAACGATTGGAGATGAATGCCGTGGCAAACTCCTGAAGCCGCTTAGGAAAGCTAACCCGAATCCAGGCAAGGCCTCCCAAAGAAAGAATGATCAGGATCAAGATCCAGTCAAAACTCTCTCGATTGAGGATCTCAGCTTCCAATCAGCACCTTACTTTTTTGGCTCATAATTAAAGGTGCAGGTAACCTCTACTACTTCAGCAATTTTCTCAAAAACCATTTTTGGGATCTCGATATCGTGATCTTCAAGCTTCACTGGAAAAACGGATTCTAGCGTGATCTCATTTTTCTTGACACTCAGTTTACCTTTTAGGGTTCTGGAGCGCTCTACCCCGTGAATAGTGAATGCGCCGGTGGCCGAAACATCATAAACCCCGGTTTTACTGAGGTCAGGCATCTCATCAAATTTTCCTTTAAAGCTGGCATTCTTATAAGTGTCGCTCTCCATGTAGTTTTCGTTGAAGTGTTCCTGCATGAGGGCCTTCTCGAACTCAAACATCTTTATCGGGATCACCACAGCAATCTCTCCGGTTTCCGTGTTGATGATGGAAGCAGCACTTTCATTGATGGCCTCTATGTTCTCAAGTGGTGCTTCTGAAAAGAATCTAACCTTGGTGGCCGTGTTCTTATAGAACTTTTGAGCATTGACCTGAAGTGAGCCAAAAAGCATTAAAAAAATTAAACCTGAAGCAGCAACGAACTTTGTAGCTAGCTTATTTGTTTTTTTGTCTGAATATTTCATGATTCCTTTGTGAATTCAAATATCTACAAAATATGGACCGTTTCGAGCATCACGATTATTATTTACTAGACGAACTCTTAAGCGAAGAGCATAAACTCATCAGAGATTCTGCCAGAAGCTGGTTAAAAAAGGAGGTTTCCCCAATCATTGAGGAATGCTATGAGAAGGCTGAATTTCCAGATCAGATCTTACCAGGTTTGGCGTCAATAGGTGCTTTCGGTCCATATATCCCCGAAGAATACGGAGGTGCAGGCCTTGATCAGATCGCTTACGGGGTGATCATGCAGGAGTTGGAACGAGTAGATAGCGGTGTTCGCTCCACTTCATCAGTTCAGAGCTCATTGGTGATGTATCCGATCTGGAAATATGGAACCGAAGAGCAGCGAAAGAAGTTTTTGCCAAAACTCGCCTCAGGAGAAATGATGGGCTGCTTCGGACTTACCGAACCCGATCATGGCTCAAATCCTGGTGGGATGGTCACAAATTATAAGGATATGGGGGATCACTATTTGCTGAATGGAGCTAAGATGTGGATCTCAAATGCCCCATTTGCCGATGTAGCGGTGGTGTGGGCCAAGAATGAAGAAGGAAGGATTCACGGACTGTTGGTAGAACGCGGTATGGAGGGTTTTTCTACCCCCGAAACTCACGGTAAGTGGTCACTTCGAGCTTCGGCAACAGGTGAATTGGTCTTCGACAATGTGAAGGTTCCCAAAGAAAACCTTCTACCCAACAAAACAGGTCTTGGCGCTCCTCTAGGTTGCCTTGACTCTGCCCGATACGGAATAGCATGGGGAGCTATTGGTGCAGCTCTTGATTGTTATGATACCGCGCTGCGATACGCTAAAGAAAGGACCCAATTCGATAGGCCAATTGCGGGTTTTCAACTGCAACAAAAAAAGCTCGCAGAAATGATCACCGAGATCACAAAGGCGCAGCTACTCACCTGGAGACTGGGAGTTTTGAGAGAAGAGGGAAGAGCAACAACCGGCCAGATCTCAATGGCGAAAAGAAACAATGTGGACATGGCCATCAAAATTGCCCGTGAATCAAGGCAGATCCTTGGTGGGATGGGAATCACAAATGAGTATTCTATTATGCGACATATGATGAATCTTGAGTCTGTGATCACCTATGAAGGAACTCATGATATCCATTTGTTGATCACTGGAAAGGATATTACCGGGATTCAGGCATTTGTATGAAAAGCCTGATACCACTGCTTGGAATCCTTCTTTTTTCAGCTACTGGCTGCGAGAATGAAAAAAAAGGAGAAGAACCCAAACCCTATGACTTCTTCTTTTCTTTTGAAAAGGAAGCTGAAAGATTGGACAAGGCCGAAATATCGCTGACCAAATACCTATATGATACTGGTAAAAAAGATACATTGACCTTAACTTCGCCTAAGTGGGAAGAGGAGCTCGAGTTCTTCATTGATGCAGATATCAACGACCCTCGCCTTAAGGTAGACTATGAACTCAGTGAGTTTAAACAAGGCGATTCTCTGGTCTACAGTTTAAAGCCCAACAAGGAGGCTGAGATCTATCTTTATAAGCATTACTATCTGAAAGAAGAGCTGGTCAAAGTCAAAATTCTTCAAAGAAGATCTGATAACCTGCGTTCCAGTCATTATGCAATGAGCTATTATCCCAGTCAGGGGTACTCGATCAACTTAGGGATCACAGTACCCTATATGATCGAAAAAGACTTAAAGTTGAAAGCTGTTTTCCAGAACTAGATTACTCTTCAGCGGCACTCTTAACATTCAAACCTTCAATATCGCGGTCGAACATATACACCCCTGATTTATCATCGCCAACGATCTTTAGGCGATCTAGCGCGGTTCTTGCCAAAGCCTCTTCTTCGAGCTGCTCAGCTACATACCACTGAAGAAAGTTGTGGGTTGTGTAATCCTTCTCCTCTAAACTTAAGAACACAAGTTCATTGATGGATTCAGTGACGTGCTGCTCATGAGATAATAATTTCTCAAAAGCATCCAAAAGTGAATCATACGCTTCCTGAGGTTTTTCAAGAGCAGGTACAATGGCTCTTCCCGTTCGCTCATTCACGTAGCGAACAAGTTTGAGCATATGTCCTCTTTCCTCGTCAGAGTGGTTGTAGAAGAATTCAGCAGTTCCACTGAATCCACTTGTTTCAGCCCAGCTCGCCATAGAGAGATAGAACTGTGAGGAGGAGGCCTCCAATAATATTTGTTCGTTAAGCGCTTGTTCAATTTTCTTAGAAAGCATTTTTCTGTCTTTATTTTAATGATATTCGTACAAAGCTAAGACAAGCTAACGATTCCATTGTTCAACCCTCACTTGTCAGCATTAAAATATTACTTTCTTTAAACGAATATGCCAAAACCCAGAAAAAAAGGAAATCTCAGTCAACTCATACTTGAGTGCTTCAACCGCGAACCCAACGCGAATTACAACTACAAGCAAGTGGCTGCTAAGATCGGGATCAAGAATCCCGAATCGAGAAAAGCAGTTATCAAAGCATTAACTAAGCTTGTTGCATCAGGCAAGCTCTACGAAGAAGGAAAAGGAAAATTTCGATTGAAGCATAAAAAAAGACACCTACACGGAAGAATTGATTTCACACTTTCAGGTGCCGCCTATGTTGCCGTAGATGGACTCGGAGAAGATATTCATGTCTCTAAAAATCAGACGGGCAAGGCCCTTCAGGGAGATATAGTAAGCGTAAAGGTCTACAAGCAGGGACGTAAACGCATGAAAGGTGAGGTGATCGATGTGGTTGAAAGAAACACGGATCAGTTCACGGGGATCATCGAAAGAAGCGACAAGTTTGCTTTTCTGGTTCCAGATAATAAGATTCATGTAGACTTCTTTGTCCCACTAAAGCTGCTAAAAAAGGCAGAGGATGGGCAGAAGGTGGTGGCCCGCCTGGTGTCATGGGATGATGGAGAGGAGAAGCCCCTGGCAGAAGTCTTAGAGGTCATCGGAGCACCGGGTAAAAGAGAGTCTGAAATGCTGGGTATTCTGGCAAATCGTGGATTCCCACTAAACTTTCCAAAGGCGGTTCTAGACGAAGCCCAAAAGTTGAATGCTGATGTTCCAGATCAGGAACTGAAGGAGCGGAAGGACTATCGAAATATTCCCTGTTTTACCATTGACCCCGTTGATGCTAGAGACTTCGACGATGCGATCTCCTTCAGGAACCTTGATGATGAAACCTATGAGATCGGTGTTCATATTGCGGATGTTTCACATTATGTAAAACCTGGCAGCCTTCTAGACAAAGAGGCCTATCGAAGAGCCACCTCAGTTTATCTGGTTGATCGCGTTGCACCGATGCTCCCAGAGCGGATTTCGAATGAGTTATGCTCACTTAGACCTAATGAGGTCAAAAGAAGCTACTCCTGTATCTTTCAGATGGACCACAACGCCAATGTGAAGAATTACTGGATAGGAAGAACCTTGATCGAGTCTGATCGAAGGTTTACCTATGAAGAAGCCCAGGCCATCATTGAAGGCGGCGAAGGTGATTTTAAAGAAGAGCTTCTTGAGTTGAATCGACTGGCACAAATTCTACGAGATCGGAGGATCAAAAAAGGAGCAATCGCTTTTGATCGGACAGAGGTGCGATTTGAGCTGAATGAAGAGAAGGTTCCAACGGGTGTTTATTTGAAGATCGCCAAGGAGGCAAACAAACTCATTGAAGAATTCATGCTGCTTGCCAATCGAAAGGTTGCTGCCCACATTGGTGACCCAAAGGGAAAGCGAAAACCCCGACCCTTTGTATATCGCGTACACGACAATCCTGACCTTGAAAAACTAGCCGAGTTTGTCACTTTCATCAAACGCTTTGGTTACAACATGAGTATTCATAATCTGAATGAGGTGCCAAAGGCATTAAATGATCTTTTGGCTGAGGTTGCTGGAAAGAAAGAAGAGGATGTGATATCACTTATGGCGATCCGCTCAATGGCAAAAGCAGTGTACACAACTGAAAACATTGGGCACTTTGGGCTGCATTTCGATTTTTATACTCACTTCACTTCTCCCATCAGAAGATATCCTGATGTTCTAGTGCACCGCTTGCTCACAAAGTATGCCACGGGTTCAAATTCAGCGGATATAGAGTCGCTTGAAGATCAATGTGAACACTCTTCTGAAAGGGAAAAAGCAGCTTCAGATGCGGAAAGGGATTCGGTCAAATTCTATCAGGTACTCTATATCAAAGATCAGGTAGGGAAAGAATTCGACGGAGTAGTGACCGGGATAACCGATTGGGGCATCTTCGTGGAAATGCTCGAAAATAAATGTGAAGGCCTGATCAGAATGAAGGACCTTTCAGATGACTATTATTATTTCGATCAAAAATCATACTCGCTCAAAGCCCATAACTCCGGCAATGAAGTGCATTTGGGGGATAAATTGCGTGTTCGGGTTACAAGAGCCGATCTTCTGAGCAAGCAGATCGATATGCAACTGGTGCAAAGTATTGACGAAGATTAGATACTGTCCGTTTAATGGACTAATTTTGGACAATACTAAACCCGTGTTTTGTCTGTAAAACGAATTCTCATAGTTGAAAATGACCCGATCAATATGTTGATCGCCAGAAAGTTTTTGGAGAAACGCTTTGACGTAGAGACTTCCTTCAGCGGTGAAAAGGCACTGGAAATGGTTGCTGAAAAATCTTATGATGTGGTCATCATGGACATTAATCTGGGTGAAGATACCCTCGATGGTATTGAAGCGATGAAGAGAATTCGTGAGATGCCAGAAGCCAAAGCTACGGGTGTGTTTGCGATTACCTCATACGCTATGCCTGAGGACAAGGATCGCTTTCTTCAGTTAGGCTTTGACGAGTATTTTGCCAAGCCTTACGATAAGAATGTACTTATTAGCGCCATTGAGGCATTTGAGCCATCAACCTAGTTGCTCCTTAAATCGGTTGATCGCTCTTTCTCGGGCAAACTTATGTTCTACGATAGGTTCAGGATAATCAAACTCCTGAAATTCAGGCACCCACTTTTTGATGTATTTGAGCTCTGGATCAAATTTTTTGGTTTGAAGGTATGGGTTAAAAACGCGAAAATATGGAGCTGCATCAACACCCGTGCTCGCCGCCCACTGCCAACCTCCATTGTTTGAGCTCAGCTCAAAGTCGTTGAGCTTTCTGGCAAAATAGGCCTCACCCCATTGCCAGTTCAAGAAAAGGTGTTTCGTGAAGAAACTGGCCACGATCATTCTTACGCGATTATGCATAAAGCCTGTGCTGTTTAACTCTCGCATACCTGCATCTACTATGGGATAGCCGGTCTGCCCATTTTTCCAGGCCTCAAAATGTTCTTCATTATTCAGCCATTCGATATGACGGTACTTCGGATTAAAGGCTTCTTGTGCAACGTTCGGGAAGTGCCAAAGTATGCTCATGTAGAAGTCTCTCCAGATAAGCTCATTGTACCATTTCTCATTTGTTTCTTTAGCGATACGGGCAAGCTTTCGAATACTCAGCGTACCAAACCTCAGATGCACACTCAACCTTGTAGTTCCTTTTATGGAAGGGATGTCTCGCGTCTCGTGATAATCACGGATGATATCGAGATCAGGCTCTCTTTGGGGAATATGATCGAGATTCTTCTCAAAACCCATTTCTGCCAAATTCGGCATCGAATCGAAACTGAATTGATGGTAGTTGTTATATTCTTCCGAAGGCCATGAATTCAAGTCTTTCTCATCCAGGGTCTTTTTCCATTTTCTCATGTACGGACTGTATACCGTGTATGGGTTTCCGTCGTCCTTAACTACCTCCGATTTCTCAAGAATGCATTGATCCTTGAAATGCTTTAAAGCAAGGCCTTTCTCGGCGAGCAACTCCTCTATGCGTTCATCACGCTGTCGTGCATATGGCTCATAGTCGTGGTTGCAATACACCGCCTCTATGTCGTACTTATTCAAAAGATCTTTGAATACAGCGTCGACTTTGCCATAGAAAACTTCAATATCGGAATTTCGCTCCCGAAGCTCTGCTTTTAACCTGCTTATTTCCTGGTGAATGAAAGAAAGCCTTCGGTCGTCTTTATCTTCGAGCTTATCGAGAATATCAGGATCAAATATGAAAATAGGATGGACATTTCCAGCCTTGTGAGCCTCAAAAAGTCCGTGATTATCTTCAAGCCGAAAGTCACGCCTGAACCAAAAGATATTCAAGCCTGCTTTGCTCATATCGGGCGAATGCTCGACATTCCTCCATCCACGCCAAGCACCTGACCGGTGATCCACGAAGACTCCTTACTCAGCAGAAATGTAGCAGCGCTAGAAAGATCATCGATATTTCCCACTCTTTTCAAAGGATGTCTGTGATCTGAGGCCTCTCTTTTTGCGTCGTTGGCCAATAATCGCTCTGCTAAGGGTGTATCTGTAAGTGAAGGGGCGATCACATTAAATCTCGCCTTGGGGGCATATTCTGCTGCCAGACTTCGCACAAGCCCTTCAACTGCCCCTTTAGCAGAGGCGATCCCAGCGTGAAAAGGCATTCCTTGCTTTACAGCTACGGTGCTGAAGTAGACAGCACTACCTTCTGCTTTTTTTAAGCCATTTAAGCATGCCTGAGTCGCAGTGACCGCACCAAAGAAATTGATCTTCATTTCTTTTTCAAATTGCTCTGCTTTGATCCGGTGAAAAGGCTTGAGATCTATGGTCCCCGGACAGTATGCAAAAGCATCTATTTCTTCGGGAAGTGCTGACTCTGGAAATTCAGAAGATTCAGCATCCCATGCGGTCCATTGATCTGCCTGTCCATCTTCCGTTCTGGAAAAAGAATGAACTGTATATCCTGCATTTTTCAATCGCTCTACGATCCCAGCACCTATTCCGTGGGATCCTCCTACTACAACTGCATTCATAATTTTTTAGGCTTTTGGGGTTCCCAAATAGTTTAGGAATTCCCTTTTTGTTTCATCTTCTTTGAACTTACCACCATAGTAGCTGGTCACGGTCGATGAATTTGTATCGCGAACACCTCTTGAAGCTACACACAGATGCACAGCATCAACAACTACTGCGATATCTTCGGTTCCGAGGATCTCTTTAAGCTCTTCTCCAATTTGCATAGTGAAACGCTCCTGCACCTGAGGTCTTTTTGCGAAATACTCAACAATGCGATTGATCTTCGAGAGACCAATTACGCTACCGTTTGAGATGTAAGCTACATGTGCTTTTCCGATGATCGGTACAAAATGATGTTCACAGTTTGAATAGAATGTAATGTTCTTCTCCACCAACATTTGGTCATATTGATAGGAGTTCTTGAAGAGAGCTACTTTCGGTTTATTTTCTGGATTCAGTCCGCTGAAGCTCTCCTTAATGAACATTTTAGCAACTCTTCTAGGCGTACCCTGTAAGCTGTCATCGGTGAGGTCTAGCCCAAGAATGTGCATGATCTGTCGAAAATGTTCTTCGATCTTGTCCATTTTCTCATCCTCATCAAGATCCCAGGCCCCTGGTCTCATTGGAGTTTCAGTTGGGTTTCCCGCAATGTGATTATCTCCTATGAAGTCGATGCTATCGTCTTCTTCTTCAATTATTGCCGTCGTACTCGACAAAGTTTCGTTCAGTTTCATACAAACGAATTTTAAGTTCATATTTCGGGTCCAGTTTCTCTCTGATAAGATTCCAGCATACAACTGCAATATTCTCTGCTGTTGGATTTAACCCTTTCATTACCTCAACATCCAGATTTAGATTTCTATGATCGAAGCGATCTTCGACCTCTTCACGGATGATATCTTTCAAAATTTTCATGTCGATCACATAACCTGTATCCTGATCGAGCTCTCCAATCACTTCAACGACCAGGGTATAATTATGGCCGTGCCAGTTTGGATTGTTGCATTTTCCAAAAACGGCTTCATTCTTCTCATCTGACCAATTCGGATTGTGTAGACGATGCGCCGCATTAAAATGTGCTTTTCTATATACTTTTAGTCTCATGATGTAACTGCTTTTGATCGGTTGATCACCTCATCAAGGCAGATCCTGAACCAGGGGGTGTATTGGTCAGGGTTTTCGTCTACATCTTCTATAAGCCAATCGATATTCACATATTTAGTTTCTTCCACTTCGTCGGCATTTGGACTTAGTTCTCCAGAATATTCTCCAAAAAAGACATGATCCAATTCGTGTTCAATAAGCTTGTTACCAACTTCCGCTTTATAGATGAATGTGTACTGCTCCTGAACATCACATACAACTCGAAGCTCCTCGAAAAGTCGCCTTCGAGCGGCCTGGTCGGTCTCTTCGCCTGGTCTCGGGTGAGAACAGCAGGCATTGCTCCATTGGCCAGGGGAATGGTATTTACTCAATGCTCTTCGCTGGAGTAACATCTCACCATTGGCATTGAATAGGAATACAGAAAAGGCGCGATGCAGGATACCCTCTTCATGGGCGGCCAGCTTTTCCATTCGCCCGATGACCCTATCTTCTTTATTGACCAGTATGACTTCCTCCATCAGAGTAAATTTAGATTGTGACGGAGGTAAGATTCAGCCAGGAGAGCAATTTTTTTCTTGTTCGCGATACGAATTCTTTCTTCCATGATGCGCGACGGCTCAACTTTTTTGATCTTATTGAGTAGGTTCAGGTAGTAAACGTATGCTACATAAACCCCAAATCGGCTTGAGTTAGGAAGTTGTTTGATGCCTTCTAGAGCATGATCAAAGTCTCTTTGAATATCTGATTCGATCTCAGTTTTTGTTTCCAGATCAAACTCCATCAGATTAACTCCAGGAAAGTAGGTTCGTCCCAACATTTCGTAGTCGGCTTTCACATCCCTAAGGAAGTTGATCTTTTGAAAGGCGGAACCCAAGGACATGGCATAAGGTCGGAGCTTTTCGTATTGTTCTTCATCTCCATGTACAAATATCTTGAGGCACATCAAGCCCACAACCTCTGCACTTCCCAGGATATATTCTTTATAACCTTCATAATCATAATGTTCCTTTTTGAGGTCCATTTTCATGCTTTTCAGAAAGGTCTCGATGAGATTATGATCAATGCGATATCTCCTTACTGTATGTTGAAAGCTGTTCAATACCGGATTCAGACTAATGCCTTGATCGATGGCTGTGTAGGTATCTTCCCAGAACTTTTGCAGAAGGAATTCTTTATCATGAGCGTGAAAAGTATCCACGATCTCGTCCGCAAAACGAACGAAACCATAAATGGCGTAAATCCCCTGTCTGATGTCTTTTTGCAATAGTCTTGTTCCAAGTGAGAATGAAGTGCTATAGCGGTGAGTAATCATCTTACTCGTATCAAGGCTAATCTTATCGAAAAGAGCAACGTTGGTCATAATTCAGTTTTTTAAAATTTCTCCTGCTACCACTTCTCCTGAGATTATGGATGGTGGCACACCAGGACCGGGCACGGTTAACTGACCGGTGTAATATAGGTTCTTGAGTTTCTTGTTTTTGAGACTGGGTTTGAGTATGGCTGTCTGTTTAAGTGTGTTTGCGAGGCCGTAAGCATTTCCTTTATAGGCATGATAATCAGCCTTGAAATCGCTATGGGCGTAACTCCTTTTATAGATCACATGATTTCGGATATCAGTACCAGTGATATCTTCAAGGCGATCCATTATAAGATCATAATACTTTTCCCTGACCTCTTCGTTGTCTTTTAAGTCTGGGGCCACTGGCATCAGAATGAAAAGATTTTCCTTCCCTTCTGGTGCTACACCAGGATCAGTTTTGGACGGAGCGCAAACATAAAATAATGGTTCACTCGGCCATTGCGGATCGTCGTAAATTTCAATGGCATGCTTACCAAAATCGCGGTCGAAGAATAAATTGTGATGGAGCAGGCCATCAACTTTCTTATCTACCCCTAGATAAAACAATAAGCTTGAGGGTGCCATTACTCGCTTATCCCAATAGCTATCGCTGTAGTTGCTGTAATCTTTGGGCAACAATTCCTTGTCTACATGCTGGTAATCTCCTGCTGCCACCAGGTGATCAAACTCATAATCGCCTTTGGTGGTTTTTACTTTTTTGGCGCTTGAACCACTCACTTCAATAGATTGCACCTCTGCTTTGAATTCAAACTTCACTCCTTTCTCCAAGGCTAAACTGTGCATCGCCTCAGGTATACGACCCATTCCACCCATAGGATACCAGGTACCTAGTTTAAGGTCGGCGTAGTTCATTAAGCTATAGAGTGCAGGGATTTGAGTAGGTTTTGCACCTAGGAAAAGCACTGGGAATTCGAGCAGTTTGATGAGTCTCTCATTTTTGAAGAAAGACTTCAGGTGTTTTGTCATGGATTTAAAGAGATCCATTTTGAACAAGGAGGTCAGAATTCTTTTATCTGCAAACTCACTCAGTTTTAGGCTCGGTCTGTGAACAAGGTCATTGATCCCTACCTCATATTTGTAACCAGCCTCATCCAGAAACTTTTGCAGCTGGACCGAACTTCCGGGTTCTATTTCATCAAAAAGTGCTTTGAGTTGATCAAGTGAGGCTGGAATGTCAACCTCATCACCTTTGCCGAAGTACACTCTGTACCCTGGGTCAAGTCGTTGTAGGTCATAGTAATCGCTTACGCTCTTACCGAAGAGATTAAAATAACGTTCGAACACATCGGGCATCCAATACCATGAAGGACCCATGTCGAACTTAAAGCCTTCTACCTCGAAGACCCTGGCTCTTCCACCTGGCATCTCGTTTTTTTCGAGAACCGTTACATCATGACCCTTAGCGGCCAGATGGGTTGCAGCGCTTAAACCTGCAAAACCAGAACCTATGACGACAGATTTTGGCACTATTTGTAATCCTTAAGTTGATCCATCAATTTTTGACGAGCAAGAAAGATTCTCGATTTCACCGTACCGATCGGCAAATTCAATTCGTCTGCGATCTCCTTGTATTTGTATCCAGTGAAATGTTTTTCAAAAGGAATGCGATACTCATCAGCCAAACCATTCACTGCTTTTTTCACCTCCTGGTGCTGATACTGAGAAGTAGGGGAGGGCATGTGATTGCGATCGGCTACGTTGATGTAGTAGAGATCAGCTGTTTGATCGATGATGGTATTCGCTTTGACCTTTCTGCGATAGTTATTGATGAAAGTATTTTTCATGATGGTATACAACCATGCCTTCAAGTTAGTCTTTTCTACGAACTTATCGCGATACTTGATAGCTTTTAACATTGTGTCTTGAAGTAAGTCATGTGCATCTTCTTCGTTTTTCGTCAAAGACAATGCGAAATACTCAAGCGCTTGTCTGAAGCCGATTACTGCGTTGTTAAATTCTAGTGTTGACATTTTTTCTTGTTTTGTTTAACTATTCGTTTCAAAAGCTCAACAAATGTATATACATCTACCTCAACTTTTCAAGAAAATGTTTAATAATTTACTGAAAAGCCTAAACAAAAAATCTAATCATCAGTAAATCAGCGGGTAGGAGAATATTTTTAAGAAAGATTTCAATTTGAATTAAGAAAGCTTAACATGATCAAGTGGTTCTCTCAGTCTAGCTGAAACACAAAACAGCTTCTGCGATAGCGCACGGGAATAGCTAACTTTGTTCACATGAAAAAAGGCGAGAACATTCATCCCATTCACGATAAGATCCTCGATCGATCGGCCAAGGAAAAGCTCCTTGGACAAAAGGGGCTTTGCTTGTGGTTCACCGGATTGTCGGGCTCAGGAAAATCTACTGTAGCAGCAGCGCTTGAGCGAGAGCTTCATAAAAAGGGGGTGTTAACGATGATACTGGATGGTGACAATGTGCGCAGTGGGATCAATAACAATCTTGGATTTTCGGAAGAAGACCGCAAGGAGAATATTCGTCGAATTGCAGAATTGAATAAGCTCTTCTTAAGTTGTGGTATGGTGGTGATCAACTGCTTTGTGAGTCCAACAAAAGAAATTCGGTCTCAAGCCGCACAGATCATCGGCGAGGATTTTAATGAGGTATATGTCAATGCTCCCCTTGAAATATGTGAGCAGAGAGATGTTAAAGGCCTTTACAAAAAAGCACGAGCTGGAGAGATCAAGAACTTCACTGGACTGGATGCTCCTTTTGAAGCACCTGAGAGCCCTCGGTTGGAGATCAGAACCCATGAAATGAGTTTAGAAGCCTCGGTTCAAACTGCGCTTCATTTTCTTGAGGATAAAATATGAACATGGCTTTGATGATTATCTAAGCTGGCATTCCTTCACTCTCATAGCTCTGAATGTTTAAATTCGCCAACAATGGCAAAGTCTGAGGAAAAATTTCAGAAAAAGCGACTGCGCTCGTCCTATTTCACTGTAATCGTCAGTATTAGCCTGGTGCTTTTCATGCTGGGCTTGCAGGGTCTGATTTTGCTTCAGGCACAGAAACTTTCAAACTACGTAAAGGAGAACATTGGCTTTACGGTAATTTTAAAGGATGAGGTCAAGGACGTGGATGTGGCACGTTTGCAGAAATCGCTCGATGCTTCGCGATTTGTGAAGAGTACAGAGTTTGTCGATAAAGAAGAGGCGGCTAAAGAACTTCAGGCAGACCTTGGTGAGGATTTCGTGCAGTTCCTTGGGTATAATCCCCTTTTGGCGTCGATAGATGTGCATTTGGATGCCGGATATGCCAATACCGATAGTCTTAAATGGATCGAAGCCGACCTGATGCAAAATCCCAAGGTCAAGGAGGTGTTCTATCAGAAAAACCTTGTTGCTCTGGTCAATGAGAACATTAGAAAGATCAGCATTGTACTTGTGGCATTTTCGACCTTATTGCTCATCATTGCGGTTGCACTGATCAACAATAGCATTCGATTGGCGATCTACTCCAGACGCTTTATCATACGCAGTATGCAATTGGTTGGTGCTACTCAGGGCTTTATCAGACGACCCTTTGTTTGGCGCGGGATACTGAATGGTGTCTATGGAGCCATCATTGCTATAGGCTTCTTGTCGGGCATCATATACTATGCACAGCAGGAGTTTCCAGAGCTCATCGAATTAGAGGACCAGCAAATATTCTTATCCTTGTTTGGAATTGTACTTTTGCTCGGTGTTTTGATCACCTGGATGAGTACAGGTTTGGCCGTACGAAAGTATTTGAGGATCAAAACCGACAAACTTTATTGAACATGAGCGAAGAGAAGAACGACTATATCCCCTTTCACAAAGAGAACTACCTATTTCTCATCATTGGGGTGGTACTTGTTATTGTTGGTTTCCTATTGATGGCTGGAGGAGGAAATGAAAACCCAGAGGTTTACTCTGAGGATGTATTCAGCACCAGAAGGATCACCATTGCGCCCATCGTTGTGCTTTCTGGTCTGGCAGTGGTCATGATCGGTATTTTCAGAAAAACGAAGTCATAAGTTAGATGAGTTGGTTCGAGGCTCTGATCCTTGGGATCATTCAGGGCTTAACTGAGTTTCTGCCAGTAAGCAGCTCTGGACATCTTGAGCTCGGTAAAGCGATCATGGGCGACAAAAGTCTGCCTGCAGAAAGCCTGATGTTCACAGTGGTGGTTCACGCAGCAACAGCCCTAAGTACACTTGTGATATTCAGAAAGGATGTGCTACAAATCATTTCTGGATTGTTGCAGTTCAAACGAAATGAAGAGTTCACTTTTTCACTGAAGATCATATTGAGCATGATACCAGCTGCTTTGGTTGGCGTATTATTCAATGACCAGATAGAACAGCTTTTCAGCGGACAGATCTTGCTGGTGGGAGCCATGTTGGTCATTACCGGACTCCTGCTCTTTTTGGCCGACAAAGCAAAAAACACTTCAAAGACAGTGAGCTTTCCCAATGCTTTCATCATTGGACTCGCCCAGGCCATTGCCATTTTACCTGGAATATCGAGATCAGGAGCCACTATCGCCAGCTCTGTGCTCCTTGGAATCGATCGGGAAAAAGCAGCGCGCTTTTCATTTTTGATGGTGGTACCACTGATATTAGGAAAGATGGCCAAGGACCTTATGGACGGAAATATAGGCTCGGAGACCAATAATATCCTTGTGTTAGCGATTGGATTCATAGCAGCCTTTGTTACCGGCCTTTTTGCCTGTCAGTGGATGATCTCTCTGGTAAAAAAGAGTCAGCTTCGCTATTTTGCTTACTACTGCTTTGTGGTAGGTAGCATTGCAGTATTCATGAGTTTGTATGTCTGATTTTAATTTTCAGGAAGGAGAGGTGCTTCTGGTTGACAAGCCACTGGGGTGGACCTCTTTTGATGTGGTCAATAAACTCAGGTATTCGATCAAAAAAAGCCTTGGCTTAAAAAAGATCAAGGTTGGCCATGCTGGAACTCTTGACCCTCTCGCTACAGGCTTGCTCATCATTTGCACAGGAAGAAAGACCAAAGAGATCGAATCACTTGTGACACAAGAAAAGGAGTATACTGGCAGCATGCTTTTGGATCAGCACAGACCCTCACTCGACTTGGAGACGGAGATCGAAAAGCACTATGATCTCGGCAAAATTGAGATAGAAGATATCCAATGTGCTGCAAAGAAATTCAGCGGTGAGATATTACAAGAGGCCCCCGCCTATTCTGCCAAACGCATCAATGGAAGGAAGTCCTATGAACTGGCTAGATCTGGGCAGGAGGTGGAGCTTCGCCGACATTTGATTGAGATCTATGAGTTCGATCTGGAAAACATCAAACTTCCTCAAATTGACTTCAGACTCAGGTGTTCGAAAGGAACTTATGTTCGTTCGTTAGCAAGAGACCTGGGAAAGGAGTTAGGTGTAGGAGGGGTATTATCGAGCTTAAGAAGAACACGGGTTGGAGACTATAAGATCGAAGATTCGTATGCACTTGAGGAGCTCGTGAAGTTGATCTGAGCAAGTCATTCAGAATTTAATATGTCTGCAAAGGCTTAGAATTATTAAATTCGCGCCCCTGAACCCCCAAAATTTACAACTATTAGTATAGGAAGAATGAAACTTTCGGAGTTCCGCTATGATCTACCAAAGAAATTGGTGGCACAGCATCCTGCCAAACATCGCGATGAATCGCGTATGATGGTATTGCATAAGGATAGCGGAGAGATCGAACACAAGAACTTCAAAGACATCATTGACTACTTTGACGAGGGTGATGTGATGGTGCGCAACGATACCAAAGTATTTCCAGCCCGTTTATTCGGAAATAAGGAAAAGACCGGAGCGAAGATCGAAGTGTTCCTTTTGAGAGAACTCAATCGCGAAAGCAGATTGTGGGATGTACTTGTGGACCCAGCTCGTAAGATCCGAATAGGGAATAAACTTTATTTCGGAGAAGAGGACAATCTTGTGGCTGAAGTGATCGACAACACCACTTCGAGAGGAAGAACATTGAGATTCCTTTTTGATGGGCCCTATGAAGACTTCCGTAAGACCTTATATGAATTAGGTCACACACCGCTTCCAAAATACATCGAGCGCGATGCAGAACCGGAAGATGAAGAGCGGTATCAAACGATCTATGCTCAGAAAGAAGGAGCGGTAGCCGCACCAACTGCGGGTTTGCATTTTAGCCGTGAGATCCTAAAACGACTTGAGATCAAGGGTGTCGATTTTGCAACACTTACCCTGCATACAGGCCTTGGTACCTTCAGACCTGTTGAGGTTGAAGACCTAACCAAGCACAAAATGGACTCTGAGGAAGTGTTCATTCCTGGAGATGCAGTAAGATCTGTTAACCGTGCCCTCGACAAGAAAACAAAGGTTTGTGCGATTGGTACAACAGTGATGCGTGCAGTTGAATCTGCTGTGACCACTCAGGGAAGGATCAAGGAATTTGAAGGTTGGACCAACAAATTCATCTTCCCTCCATATGAGTTTGGAATTGCCAATAGCATGATCACAAACTTCCACATGCCTGAGAGCACCCTGTTGATGCTCGTATGTGCTTTTGGAGGTTACGACAATGTAATGAACGCATACAAGGTTGCTAAGAAAGAGAAGTATCGTTTCTGTAGCTACGGAGATGCTATGCTTATTATCTAAAGAGCATATCATAGAGCATAAAAAAACCCGAACCAATTGGCCCGGGTTTTTTTGTGTTTGATAGTGAAGCTTACTCCACTACCAGTTTTATCATATTTCCTTCACTTTCAACAATGAAGTAAACCCCAGAGCTCAATTCGCTCACATCGAGGTTTCTCGCTTGTTCTTTAGATAGTAGGAAGTTTCCTAACACATCCATCACGCGAACATTCGCCACTCTGTTGAATTGTACAAGGTCTCCGTTAACAGGGTTAGGGAATACCTTGAAGTCGCTAGTTGAACGCACAACCTTGATCGACACAGTATTGGCAAGTGTTGTAAAAGAGTATGGACCTTCCCAGTCACTATTCTTAGTTGCACATATCTGGCGAACATAGAATTCGTAAGCAGTGGTATCACTAAGACCAGTCAATGTATAAGGACTGCTTACACCAGTGATTACCATTCCAGTTCCTGGAGTGAAACCAGATACTCCATATTCGATATCCGCTGTTGAAGCTCCCATCCATGAAAGATCAGCCTCGGTTGAATCAACCGCATCCACGTTCACAGTGGTTGGAACCAGGCATACACTCGTATCAATATCACTTGAGAAACGTGGGAAGATCTGATATCCTGATAAGTAAGGAGCTGTTCCATCGAATTGTCCTCCTACACCAGTAAGATCAAATGTTCCTTTTGGTGCACTTGTCCAATCATTGGTGATATCCATATCAGAATCGATCCTTATTGCGAGTGTATCGAAGTTTGGCGTAACGATGTCAACATTAAAGCTTCCACTCGTTCTCCAGTCGTTCGTATCGGCAACGTAAACATCTCTCAACTGAATGTACTCACCTTCCGTACTTTCATCCAATGTTGTAACCACAGCTGGATCTTTCAAGGCAACATTAGAATCAAGTACAGTGATCGAGTCAACCCTTAATTCTGCAAGCCCGTTAAATTGAATTAGAATACCATAGGCCGTAATAGAATCCCCTACTGTTGGAGTGGAGTAATTTGAAACATCATTGAAATTAAAGATGTTAATTCCACCAGTACTGTCATACATATAGAAAGAGTAACCACCATTTCCATCATAGTCTGGAGTGAATACTACACCCGTAAGGGCAGCGCGCTCGTTCAATGAATCTAAGATACCTTCAGAGTCTACGGTCTCAATGGTTGCGATGTCTCTTGCAGGAGGCATGTAGTTCGCAGGCCAGCAAGAGTTTGCTGCTCCAGGAGAAGTTCTGTGTCCATTCAGACGATTGCTTTCTCTCCACCAGTTGTTTGGATCATTATTATCTGTTGCAGGATCACAAAGTACATGCGATGCTCCAAACCCATCCGATTGGTAATCCCATGCGCCTCTGTCGTCGTATAGTACATAGTCTACCGTATCGCCCACAGTATTTACAATGAGGATGTCCTCACCACTGTTACTAAGGCCTCCACCGGTCCACTCATAGGTAGCACTTACGGAGAAAGCCTGATCGAGCGCAGCGCTGTCGCCGGCGATGATCATATAAGCTCCTGAGGCAAGTGTTGCTCCTGCTGGGAAAGTGAAATCAAATCCCTGAGTGAAGCTCATTCCGCCAAGTGTGGCTGGTACAAAAGCATCATTATAGATCTCTATGAATTCTAAGGTATCAGACGAACTTAAGTCGTTGTACATGATCTCCGTGATCATGATCGCTGGAGTAGAAGAGTTCCAGAGGAAGTCAAAACTGTAGCTTGTATCAAGTCCAATATTAAATGCGCTCACGATATTGTTAAGTACCTGAAGGTTGGTGAGGGATCCATTGGTCAATGGGCTCGCTAAATTCAGACTTGCAGTATCTAAGCTAGCATTTAAGGTAATGTTGTTGATCGGTATGCCTATGCTGTAATTTGCGACATCTGTTGCAGTGGTAGCATCCATGCTGTCACTGAAGATCACTTCAATAACCGAAGCGCTCACGGGGCTAGCAGAAACTACACTTGGCGCCGTACGGGTAGTAAGCGTCAATGGGCCAACCCAGCTTGAGGCACCTGAAATAGGACCACAAGTATCCTGAACGTAAATATCATAAGTCGTACCTGGCATCAGGCCGTTGATCGTATAAGTGGTACCAGTCACATTCATGACCATGGTTCCAGCACCCAGACTGAATCCGTTTGCTCCATATTGAATGTTCGCTGCACTCGCACCTCCTGAGGTCCAGCCAAAGAATACTGAAGTATCGAGGATAGTAGCAGGAGTTAAACTTGATGGTGCAGCACATGAATTGCTGATGGTGCTGAACGAGTAAGGTCCAGACCACAAACTTGTAGACGTTGTGCTGCAGCTATCCTTGATGTAGAATTCATAAGCCGTTGCAGGACTAAGACCTGTAAGGGTGTAAGGGGAACTAGTGACGCTAACTTTAGTTCCTTGACCTAAAGTGAAGCCAGTCGCTCCGTACTCTATAACTGCATTCGATGCTCCGCCAGATGTCCAGCTAATATCAGCGCTGTTTGTGTCAATATTGCTAGTAGAAACGCTAGTGGGCATATTACAAGGAGCAGTACTAGCAGATAACCTGATGTTATCCATTATAAACTCTTCATCGCCAGATTCAACTCTCACTTTTACTCGAATAGAAACATATGCGCCTGTTCCGGTAATTGAAGCACTGAAGTCAGTTAGCGTGTCATCAAGTGCAACATCACCTGCAACATCACCACCGTCGTAATTCATATTTGAATCATAGTACAAAGGGCCAGTATTGAATTGATTTCCCGCACCGGCTGAATCAGCACAGAAGTACATTACTTTACTGTAATTCCCACCGTCTATTTTCACTTGAACAGCCACGGTATCTCCGTTACCACTTCCTCCCCCGAAGTCATTCAAAGCCTTGTCGTAACGACCACTAGTGGGATTTCCGGCTGCCGCCATATGAATATTTAATCCACTTGCACCTCCGATATACACTGAATCGATCGTAAAGGTCACCTCACCATTACTTGAAGTAGAACCTGCATCACCAGAGTTGATATCCTCAAAAGCGATCACGTGTGTGCTATCTGCTCCTACAATTGTAAAATTAGGACCTGCAGAGCGTCCATTTATTACGCTTACAGAATCATTTAAGATATAATCTTCAAAACCATCATCAAAAAGGTGGCTGATGGTCCAGCCTGTAGTATCTTCAAAAGACTCCTGAAAGAAGACCTGTTGTGCGTTAATGCTTCCCAAAAGCAGGGTAGCAAAAATTGAAAGTATTAATTTTTTCATTGTTTTTTGATATCAAATTCAGACGCGAAAGTATGTCAATTTCGCTTTATCAAGGTTACCAAAGCCTTAAGAATTTACTCTGAAGGGGCGATGGTAAATATCTGTTTTTCAGTAATGGTAGCTCCTGTGGGCTCAAAAGCTTCAAAAAGGGCAATGTAGATGCCGGGAGCAAGTGGACTACCCGTTTCCGAAGTGCCATTCCAGGAGCTCGATCCTTGTGTTGGAACGGGCTCATTGTTCAATAAGCGAAGTACTTCCCTTCCATTATCGGTGTAAATGGTGATGGAAGCCGCGTAGGCAGAAGACTCCGGAAGATTCCAGTGAAAGTCGATATGATCATAGAAGCCATTGTTATATGGAATAAAAAGCTCGGGTTCCACATAAAAAACCTCGCTCACTTCACCTGGGGTATTTCTAATGGAGTTTGGTCTACCGGGCGTTCCCTTCGGCCCATTGACAATGGGCGGGCCTGTAGTAGCAGAGGACCAGTTCCTGGCGTCGTTTGAGATCTGATCTGTTCCGTACTTCTCCAGTGAGATGCCATTATCATCTTCGATCACAGGGTGATGCATAGCATCTTCATAGAACATATAGTCGATGGTATCGCCTGCTTCATTCAAGAGATAAACCCAGCCTTCATCATTATTATATGATGGAAGTTTGTTTTCCAGAACTAGCGCATTCACGGCGATCATAGTTTCAGGTGTGTCATCATAATAAAGTTCAAGCACCGATTCAGGATCTTCACTTAAGAGGAGGTAATTTTTAGTGACATCAACGGAGCGAAGCATTGCGGCAGGAGTTTCACTCAAGGGGATCAATGACTCCATTTCATTCTTTTCTGCATCGTAATCACCCAGGTAAAGCTCGTCAAGCCGAATTGACTTCCCTGAATTATTGTAAAACTCCAGGTAGTCTTGTCCATCGGAGTAATATGGGTTAAAGAGGATCTCGTTGATCAGTAGATCTCCTTTTTGGGCTTTCACAGGACTGATGACCTTCGTTTCGAGGAATGGATTACCCACACAGTCAGATAAGAGTTCATTTTTCAGCATGAAGCTGTCCTGCTCAGGCAAGGGGTTCATCTCTGTCCAAAGTAAATAGCTGTTTCGGCCTTCCTCAAAGGAAGAAATAGAATCTATGTCAAGACTTAAATTAGGAGTACTGAGCTCAAAGGCTGGCCATAGTAGGTCGATGTCATAAACCCTTTCGCTGAGCGCTAAGAATATGCTCGAGTCGGAGTACCAGTAACATTGCAGCGCTTCAATTGGTTGCTCATCAGGATTCAAATTAGCCACAGAATTTGTTGTGCCAAAACTATTCCCGGTCGGACTCACTGAAGGAAGCCAGTTTGATTTCCCTGCACAAGGGTTGTTCTTATCGATCATCTCCAAACTCCATCCACCTTCTTTTTTGGAGTCATCACCATCCACTTCAAACCAATCATCCTCATAATTCACATCATGGATCAGCCTTCCATTGGCATCGGTCAGGCTCAGATCATCTCCAGTATTGTTCAAGCTTGGCCAGGAGCTTACTCCAACCACGGTCAAAAAGTCTCTTTCAAACTGATCTTCTTCGCCAGCCGGACAAATGATGGCGTGTGTTCTTTTTGGAATATTTCCAGATGGGATCTCTGTGCTGCTAGAGGCATCTGAGATGAACAAACCAGCGATGGACAGGAACTCATCGGAGTTATTAAAGAGTTCAATGAATTCGGAAGTGGGTCGACCTGTGCCTTCTTCGGCTGGAACCGGATAGACTTCGGTCATCAATATCTCAAGACTCGAAGCAGGGGATCCAATGCCAAAATAGCGATAAGAGCGAGTGAATTCTTCGCCATAGCAGTCAAAAACCCGCGAAGCAGAAATGGTATAGTCGGTGCCAGTATCAATTCCATTCGGAAACTCTATATCCAGAAAGTCTGTTCCGAATTGGAGGATCTTCAAACTGTCTTGTGCTATTCCATTGCGGTAAATTCGGGCATTTTTACTCTGATTTGTATCAATACTACGACTAAAGAACATCCGTGCGGATGATGCATCGATGACCAAGATATTTTCGATAATGATGGCTTCGCTTGGTTTACTGGTGTCGTAAACAGAATTCAGGCTTCCTGGAGTCCCTCCATCAATACTTTCAGAACCTTTCCAGTTCGACTTTCCGTCGCACGGAGAATAAGGATTGATCTTTTCTATACTAAAACCACCACTTTCTTTTGAGTCATCCTGATACCAACTGAGGTCATATTGAATTTGATCGATGATCTCAGCTTGTTCATTTTCAAGTATGATCTGATCACCAGAATTATTGAGAGCCGGCATATTGCTCACACTCAAGATCTCGCCATATCCAGCCAGATCAGCCGAATCACCTGGGTCACATAGGATCAGATATTCACCAGGATCGAGCCAATGGGCCTGAAGGCTTACAGTGTTTGAAGCATCAGATAGCTGCCAGTTATTTAAGTTGATGAACTTTTGAGAGCGATTAAAGAGCTCGATGTACTCTACCTGAGGAAGAGCTACGGGCGGATTGGGATCAGCCATGAACTCATTGATGATGATATCCTGAAAGACACTTTGCTCAGCTACCCTGGCGAGAAAGCTCAGGCTGTCAATCACTCGAATGTTTCCCGATCTGTCGGATTGATTAGAAACAAGGATGGTGTAAGCCTGGCCATTGCTCAAATTTGCACTGAGTTTGAGTTCAATGGCTAAGGAGTCATTGCTGAGATTAGCTGCTGAAATACCCGGACCCGAAGAGAGGTTGAAGTTTGAAACATTCTGGGCGGGCCCTGCATCCAGGGCTTCACTATAGCTGAGGATCAGCGAGTCTAGCCCCACCATTTCTACCCCTTGAAGCTCAGGAGCAAGGGTGTCAAGAATGTATGGACCAGCGTAGATATCGTCAAAGAAGAATTTATTGGATCGGGTAGAGGTATAATCACAAAGCAGACCAATAAAACTATTGTTCTGGTAGGTGGTGTCTTGTGCGGTTCCTTCATTTTGGTAGTCGTATTGGCCTTGATTGTCGCTCCACAACTGCCAATTACCAAGGTGGTCTCTTCGCACCCGAACACGAACCTGAGAGGGGTCGGTGTTTACGCTGAAATCCTGGCCATCGATCAATAAAGTGAGATTTGCTGCGGAGCGATCAGTATCCTGCCTAAAAAGAGAGACATCCCGATCTACGCCACCAACCCTCACGAAGTAGCCTTGAACATCACCCCTCAGATCAGAGGTGTCACTGATCAGATAAACATAGGCCTGATTACTTGAAGAAGGCCTAAAGTCCAAATTCAGATAGAAAGACCATTCTGTGCTATCAGCATTTGAGAAAGAACTCACCAAAAAGGACTCATCAATAACGGCCTGATCATTCAGCTTTAGTTGCTCGCTTTGAACAACAAAATTGGTGTCCATACCACTCCAGCTTGGATTATTTGTAAAATCACCATCACTGAAATCATCGAAGATCTGCGCTTTGAGGTTAAGGCTTAAGCTGATCAGAAGAAAAAGAAAATACTTTCTCATTTGAGGTGGTGAATTTAAGTTAGTTATTGGAAAAAAACCTTCATTTCGTCTAAACAAAAGCTTAATTTGACCTTCATCACTTTTTGCTCCGTACAATTTTCGTTACATTTCGGCCGGTTAAGCAAGCCGCACAACTATTTTGAAACGAATCCGAATCATCGCTATTGCTGTACTCGTTCTGAGTGCCGCAGTTTGGGCTCTGTCATGCAACTTCATGCAGGATGTTGAGCTTGTGGGTGTTAAGAAAGCCCAGGTAAAAAGGGTTACCTCAAAGTTTGTAGAGTTAGACCTTTGGTTACATATTGATAATCCGAACAAGTTCAATATTCAGATCACAGAAACGGATCTCACCGCCTATTTTGATACCTTGAAGATCGGAAAGGCCGTTCTGATGGAGCCTTTTGATATTCCTGCTGGTGCAAATGGAGAGTTTCATTGTCCGATTCACGCCGATTTTGACAAAGGATTCGCAGGGAAATTGGGTTCTTTCGTAAAGATTGCGCTTTCTGGACCGATCAAGATCCGGATCAAAGGTGATATCACGGGTAAAGCTCTTCTTATGAGCAAGACCATGGAGATCGACCTGGAGGAGAAGATCGACTTCTGATCTTTTGTCTGCCCATTGGCGCTATATTTGCAGCACATTCTTTCCAATGAATTTCAAGTTACTTCTGAGTATTGCTGTCCTTCTTGTATCACTCACCAAATGTGATGAGGGAGGAGACAAACACGATTCCGACATGAGTCAACACAAATACACCAACAAACTGATCGATGAAAGCAGTCCTTATCTGCAGCAACACGCACACAATCCAGTAAACTGGTATCCCTGGGGTGAGGAAGCACTTAAACTCGCTGAGGAGCAGGACAAACCGCTGTTGATCAGTGTGGGATATTCTGCTTGCCATTGGTGTCATGTGATGGAGGAAGAGTCCTTTGAGGATACAGCGGTTGCTCGCCTGATGAACGAGAATTTCATCTGCATTAAAGTGGATCGAGAAGAGCGTCCGGATATCGATCAGGTGTATATGGATGCGGTTCAGCTGATGACAGGCAGAGGAGGATGGCCACTGAATTGCTTTGCTACACCGGATGGTAAACCCTTCTTTGGGGGAACCTATTTTCCGAAAGAAGATTGGGTGAATGTTCTCAAACGATTATCCAATGAATTTGCGAATAATAAAGAGAAAGTTTACGAATATGCTGATCGACTCACCGAAGGAGTGAAACAAACCGAGATCATCAGCTTCAACAATCGGGAGCCTAAATTCAAAAAGGAGGTTGTTGATGCCGCAGTGGACAACTGGAAAGACAGCTTTGATGACACATGGGGAGGGCCAAACCGAGCACCAAAATTTCCATTGCCAAACAATTTTGAATTCCTACTTCGATACGGAAGCACCTACAATGATGCTATCGTGAACGATCACCTGGATCTCAGTTTGGAAAAAATGGCCTGGGGTGGGATCTATGATCATTTGGGAGGTGGTTTTGCCCGTTATAGCACTGACGTGCAGTGGAAAGTACCTCATTTTGAAAAGATGCTCTACGATAATGCACAGCTCATTACGCTGTATTCCAAAGCATATCAAAAGGATAAGAAGGAATTATATCGCTCTGTGATCGAAGAGAGTATTGAATTTGTCGAGCGCGAACTAAGTCATAAATCGGGTGCCTTTTATTCTGCGCTTGACGCCGACAGTGAAGGTGAAGAGGGTAAATTCTATGTCTGGCAAAAGGAAGAGGTAGAAGAGGCTTTGGGAGAAGATTTTAAGGTCTTTGCCGCTACTTATAGCATCAATGCCATGGGTCGATGGGAACATGGAAATCATATTCTGATGCGCA
>CBFHWY010000010.1:0-48257 GCA_965659675.1 Salibacteraceae bacterium
GATAGAATTGTAGAAACAGTGCTGGAAAGATATGAGTTGGAAATGCAGTATTATGCTGACCTTCCTGCTTATATGTACAAGAACACTGGAAACAATCCTCAGCAAACCGTTTCTGTGCTCTACAGAGTTATGGAGCTAGTCACCAGAAAATTCCCACAGGAAGAACTTGGCAAACGCGCTGAGGAAAGCTTCAACAAGTTTCAGGAGCTATACAACGCTAAAGAACAAGAGAAGAAACGCTTGAGCTAATTCCCTTGATCAGTCGAATTCCATCCTGGATTTACTCGATTCACAAAAAATCGATTTTTAGGATAAAGACTGATGAAAAGATCGCCTATCTGACATTTGATGATGGGCCGGTTCCAGGGGTGACAGACTGGGTTCTTGAACTCCTCAAGACACATGATGTAAAAGCAAGTTTCTTCGTTCTGGGGAAACAAGTTGCAGCACAACCTGAACTCTATCAAAGAATTATCTCTGAAGGCCATACCGTAGGGAATCATTCCTATTCGCATCCCAATGGTTGGAAAAGCTCAAAGTCCAGCTACCTGGCAGATTTTGAAAGGTCGTCAGCCTTGATCGATTCTGAATTCTTTCGCCCTCCCTACGGTAAAATAAAATGGAGTCAACTCAAGGCTTTGAGCAAAAACAAAACAGCCGTGTTTTGGGATGTTCTTGCCGGAGATTATTCTCAAAAAATAGGTCCAGAAAAAGTAGTTGAAAGAGTTTGCAAGCACGTGAGGCCTGGCTCGGTGGTAGTCATGCACGACAACCTAAAAGCCGAAGATAATTTGAAAGGCTCCCTCGAACAGATCATCCTATACCTGAAAGAAAAGCAATACCGGCTGGAAGCACTTCCTCCAACCCGTCGGCATTAGTGTTATTTTAGCCGCATGAGTCCAAAAATCAAGGATGCATTTGAACTCCTCAGGTTTCTTAGTTTCAAGAAGCTATGGAATGCAAGCCTCCTTTATTGGTCTTATCATCTTTCGCGCCTCACTAAAAAGAACTTCCACAGGGGTTTACCTTTAGGTATCAGCATTGAACCAACCACAAGCTGTAATCTGAGATGTCCTGAATGTCCGAGCGGCTTGCGATCATTTAGTCGCGATACTGGTAATGTGAAAAAAGAGGTCTATGAATCCATTCTAGACGAGCTATCTCCTTACCTCATGCACACCTTCTTCTATTTCCAGGGAGAGCCTTATTTGAGCAAGGATTTTCTGGATATGGTGATTTATGCCCGCAGAAAAGGAATCTACACTTCCACCTCAACCAATGCCCATTATCTGAATGAGGAAACAGCCAGAAAGACGGTAGAATCAGGCTTAAGTCGGCTGATCATTTCCATTGACGGCACAACCCAGGAAGCCTATGAGGCCTATCGAAAAGGAGGAAAGCTCAAAAAGGTGATTGAAGGAACCAGGAACATCATCAAGTGGAAGAAAGAGTTAAAATCTCGAACGCCTCATGTCATCTTCCAGTTCCTGGTGGTGAGGCAAAACGAACATCAAATTCCAGAGTTATATGCTTTGGCTAAGGAGCTGGGAGTGGATGAGGTCAAGCTGAAAACGGCGCAGGTATATGATTACGAAAATGGAAATGACCTCATTCCCGAGCAAGTTCAATATTCGCGATATCGCAAAAGAGCGGATGGTAAATATGAATTGAAGAACAAACTCCTGAATGAGTGCTGGAAGATGTGGCATTCCTGTGTTTTTACCTGGGATGGAAAAGTTGTGCCCTGCTGTTTCGACAAAGATGCCAAACACCAACTCGGTGACATCAAAGAACAAGGGTTTAAGGAGATCTGGCGTTCAGAACACTACAGGCATTTCCGTAATAGCCTGCTTGTATCTCGCTCTGAAATAGATATTTGTAAGAACTGTTCAGAAGGCACTAAAGTTTGGGCTTCATCGTAATCTACCGTTAACTTTTTTTGGCTAGATAGTACATCGAATTATTCCTATAATTGTTGCCTGCTCAAAATCGAAAGAACATGAAAAAACTTTTTTTCCCAATTACTCTGCTTCTCGGAACTCTTTTAATTCTCGCCTTTGCTGATAAAGATAAGGTTGACCCTATAGCTATCGGAACCGAGGCTCCCAAACAAGAATATAAAATGGAGGGTATAGACGGGAAGAACTACGACCTCAAATCGCTTACTGGAGAAAAAGGCCTACTCGTCGTTTTTACTTGCAACACCTGCCCTTTTGTTGTTGCCTGGGAGGATCGTTATAATGACATTCATGATCTTGCTAACAAGAATGGGGTCGGAATGGTGCTTGTCAATTCCAATGAAGCGAAAAGAGATGGAGATGATAGTATGGAGGAAATGAAAAAGCATGCAAAAGAGCTATCTTACAAGAGTCCTTATGTTGTAGACAAAAACTCTGCCCTTGCAGATGCATTTGGAGCACGAACCACTCCACATATCTTCTTGTTTAACAAGGATATGAAGCTTGTGTATCGCGGTGCGATCGACGACAATTATAAGTCGAAAGAAAGCGTTGAAGAAAGTTTCCTTATGGACGCTCTAAAAAGCCTTGCTGCAGGTAAAAAAATAGATCCGAATACCACAAAGTCTATTGGCTGCAGTATTAAGCGGGTTTGATCGCTTTCTGTTGAAAATTTATTGACCGAGTACAGGTCTTTTTCCCCTTTATTTGTTTCCTGAATCGGACTCACACTACGCTATGAATGTATTGGTTTTGGGTTCTGGCGGAAGGGAACATGCCCTTTGCTGGAAACTCCGTCAAAGTAGAAAGCTCAAGAAGCTGTTCATTGCTCCTGGAAATGGGGGCTCAGGTGAGCAGGGTGTAGTGCTGGATTTTGGCGTAACAGACTTCGAAGCGATCTCAAAGGCCATTAAGGAACACCAAATTGACATGCTTGTAGTTGGTCCTGAGGATCCCCTAGTTCAAGGCATTTACGATTTTTTGAAGAATGACAAAGCTTTCGGAGACCTTATGATCATAGGCCCCTCCGCAGCAGCTGCCCAACTAGAAGGAAGCAAGTCATACGCCAAATCGTTCATGCAGAAATACGGCATCCCAACTGCGGGAAGCGGTACTTTTAGTGCTAATGAGTTAACAGAGGCCAAGGCCTTTCTACAGACGCTTCAATCACCCTATGTTCTTAAAGCAGATGGCCTTGCCGCAGGTAAAGGTGTTTTGATCATAGATCAACTTGAGGAGGCGGAAAAAGAACTTGAAGCCATGTTCTCCGGAAAATTCGGTGAAGCCAGCTCAACCGTAGTGATCGAAGAGTTTCTAGAAGGTGTGGAACTTTCTGTTTTTGCCCTGACCGATGGCAAGAACTATGTGCTTCTTCCTGAAGCCAAAGACTATAAGCGCATTGGAGAAAATGATACTGGCCTGAATACTGGTGGAATGGGCGCTGTAAGCCCCGTTTCTTTCGTCGATTCGAGCTTTATGAAAAAAGTGGAAGAGCGCATTGTTCAACCAACAATCAATGGCATAGCCTCTGAAGGCTTTAATTACACTGGTTTTGTCTTTTTTGGGCTGATGAGTGTGAATGGAGATCCATATGTCATTGAGTATAATGTGAGAATGGGGGACCCAGAAACTCAAGCTGTGATCCCGAGGATCAATAGCGATCTGTTGGACATCTTTGAAAAGACCGCAAAGGGAGCTTTGGCTAATGTTAAACTCGATATCGAAGACAGTACTTCACTGACATTGGTGCTGGTTAGCGGTGGTTATCCAGAGGCTTATGAAAAAGGCAAAAGGATCAGAGGGGTCTCAGAAATGCGCGAAGGGCTTATCTTTCATGCAGGAACCCGCATTGAAGACGAGGATCTACTTACCAATGGGGGCAGGGTGCTCGCAATAACAAGCTTCGGCAGAGGGATTGAACAAGCCAGAGAAAAAGTGTACAGTTGGGTTCAAAGCATTCGCTTCGACGACATGTACTATAGAAAAGATATTGGTTTAGATCTCCTGGATGAGAACTAAGGAAGCGTATTGTTTTGCTCAGCTTCTTTGTTGTAAATGCCCATTCGACGGATCCACCAGGCCATCATTAGAGCGCCTACAACAATGATGAACCAATTCATATTGTTACCTAAAACCGGAAGGGCTTGAAAACTCCAGGTTAAAAATTCTCCGATACCGTAAATGAAATCTGTCCAGGACATATTATTACTTTGTAAGTGTTGGTCAAAAGTAGAAATTTTGCCAGTACGTAGCACCCGGTATTTTGATTGAAATTTTACGAAGCCATACTCCGAGATCCATTGCCGCATTCAGCCTGCTTTTCATCTTGGTTCTTCTGCCCCAATTATTCTTAAGTGAGGGCAGTACCAGTATTGCGGTGTTGATCATTGTTTTGAGCTTTGTGAATGCCTACCTCATGAACATGATCCTGCACAGTCATCAGCTTCTCCAGGAGCGCACCTACTTGCCTGCTTTGATCCTCATTCTTTTTATGCCAAAGAATTTTAGTTTAGAGGGGGTTTTTGATCAGATCTCATTCCTTCTGTGTATGCTCCTTATCGATCGCGTTTTGAATTTTCAGGAAAATCAGATCAACGATCGAAAACTCTTTGATGGTGGGTTCATCAGCGGGTTGAGCATATTGTTTAATCCCTTTAGTTTGGGCATCTTCACTTTACCCATCGCAGGGATGGTGTACTTTGCCAGACTTAAACTCAGACAGGTGATGGTGTATCTTACAGCATTGGCAGTGCCTGTCATCCTTCTCCTGGAGGTCAATTACCTCTTTGATCTTAATGTGCTTTTTGATCAATGGCAAGAGCCTTCCATAAACCTGGATGCATTCTTCGTGGGTTCAGCCTATCTGAGCACGATTGGTCTGGCATTGATCATCATTTTGGGTTTCGTAGCTTTCTTTCGAAGCATGGCAAAAAATAAGGTGAGTATCCGCAGTGGTGTTCGGCTCGTGCTCTTATTCTCCCTGGTAGGGTTCAGTATGATGCTAAAAGGGAACTTCGCCTATGAAAGTACTTTCTTGTTTCTTGGCTTACCATTCTCCTGGTATGCGACCAATTATTTTCTCAATTTCAGAAAGAAAATACTCGCCAATCTGACCTTTTTTCTCCTGTTCATATTTTTTGTGTACAGAGACTATGCAGATTACTGGTTCTAGCCTTTTCATTTGGCTATTTTTGTCAAAAGTTCCAGTATGAAATTTGGAGTAGTCACTTTCCCGGGTTCAAATTGTGATCAAGATATGATCTATGTGCTAGAGAGCATAATGGGTCAACAGGTAGAGCGCTTATGGCATAAGGATCATGACCTCAAGGGCGCTGATTTCATTGTTCTTCCAGGAGGCTTTTCCTTTGGAGATTACTTGAGAAGTGGCGCGATCGCTCACTATTCTCCGATCATGAATGAGGTAATTTCTCACGCAAAAAAAGGAGGATATGTGATGGGTATCTGCAATGGGTTTCAAGTACTCACAGAAACGCATTTGTTGCCCGGAGCTTTGCTTCATAATGACAGTCAGAAATTCATTTGCGACAATGTTTATTTGAAGACCAGAAGTACAAATTCACTGGTGAGTAGAAAACTCACTAATGGGCAAGTACTTAAGATCCCAATAGCCCACGCTGAGGGCAGGTTCTATGCATCAGATGAGGTTTTAAGATCTCTTCAGGATAAGTATCAGATCCTCTTTGAGTACTGTGACGCCGAGGCTAATGTGAATGAACAGACAAACCCAAATGGCTCTTCTTTGAATATAGCTGGTATTTGCAATGAGGCTCGAAATGTGATTGGTATGATGCCACACCCCGAAAGAGCAGCAGATGCTAACCTTGGTAATACCGATGGGGCATTGATGTTTGAGTCAATACTCGAAGCAGTAGAAGCCTAGTCTGCTAATTCTACACTCACTGGACAATGATCGGAATGCACAGCATTCTGGTGGATAGCTGAAGCTTTAATTTGATCTTTCAGAGGCTCTGAAACAAAATTGTAGTCGATCCTCCAACCTAGATTCTTCTCTCTGGCTCTGGCTCTGTATGACCACCAGGAATATTGATCTGCTTCTTTGTTGAGCTGCCTGAATGAATCTATAAATCCATCCTCCAAAAACTGGCTGACCCATTCTCGTTCTTCCGGCAAAAAGCCTGATGTATTCTTTAAACCCTTTGGGTTGTGAATGTCTATTTCTGTGTGACAGATATTTACATCGCCAGAAATAATCAGATTTGGTCGTTCCTTTCGCAATTCCTTTATGTAGCTGTGGAAATCGTCGAGGAAGCGCATCTTAAATGCCTGCCGTTCATCTCCCGAACTTCCTGAAGGAAAATAGCAACTGAGTACCGATAGGTCTCCAAAGTCTGCCCTCAATACTCTCCCCTCTGCGTCGTAATCATTTATTCCACAACCGTAGTGAACAGCATCAGGCTTCTGCTTTGAAAGGAGCGCCACTCCACTGTAGCCCTTTCTCTCAGCCGGATACCAATGATGATGGTAACCTATCTCCTCAAAATATTCTACAGGGATCTGCGGGATCTGTGCTTTGATCTCCTGAAAGCATATGATATCCGGTGATTCAGCCTTCAGCCAATCCACCAATCCCTTTTTGAACGCAGCCCGAATTCCATTGATGTTGTAAGAGTATATTTTCATACGATTTTCGCCCTTTTATCGTTCTCAAAGTTAGCTTCATCATTAAGCCAGGAGAAAAATCTTATCCACAGCCATCTCGCTATGCTTTCCTTTGCAGGAAGAATGTCGTTTCAGCGCATCACATATCTGTTCATATTCACTCTGCTGAGCGCTGTGGGTATTTCGCAGGAAACACGCCTAAAGAAACTGAGTGGAGCTGCAGGTGATACGATTCAAATTGACAGTCTTTCCATCGTCAGCAGTAGCTTTGAATTGACTAACAACAATGGGCTTGCGTCAGATTCTGTATACAGTCTTTTGGCTTTTGATTCAAAGATCGTACTTCATCAAAGCGGAGAGTTTCAGGCGAAATATCAGTGTTTTCCCTTCCTTTTTACTGAAAGAAGTAGCAATAAGGACTTGAGTATGATGCGCGAGGGTGGTGATGTGATCAAGAATCCATTTCGCTACACGGCAACTCCGCGAAGTCAAAATATTTTTGGCGGTTCCGAATTGAGCAAATCGGGCAGTATCTCTCGAGGAATCAGCTTGGGGAATAATCAGAGTCTTTCCGTTAATTCCAATCTCAATTTACAGCTTGATGGAAGGCTGAGCGAAAATCTTTTTATTCGCGCATCGATCTCCGATGAGAACATTCCCATTCAACCCGATGGAAACACACAGCAATTGCAAGACTTTGATCAGGTCTATATTCAGATCTACGACAAGAAAAATTCGCTAACCGCAGGTGATTTTCAGATCAAATCAGAGGGCAGTCATTTTCTCAGGTATCTCAAACGTGCGCAGGGCTTAAACTTTAAAACTTATCTGGGAAATGATGAAGGCCAGGTAGACAGTCTGAAAAAGGGGCATCATCTCGAAGCATCCGCTGCGGTCTCAAGAGGAAAATTCTCTCGAAATGTGATCCAGGGGGTAGAAGGGAATCAAGGTCCATATCGCCTTACCGGAGGAGAAGGAGAGCAGTTCATTGTGGTATTGAGTGGTACCGAGCGTGTGTATATCGACGGTAAATTATTGACTCGGGGACAGGAGAATGACTACATCATCAACTACAACACTGCGGAGCTCAGCTTCACTGCCAAACAGTTCATTACCAAGGATAAAAGGATCGTGGTAGAATTTCAATATTCTGATCGAAACTATGCCAGATCCCTTTTTCAATTTGGAGATTATTACCGCGGAGAAAAACACGATTTCTTTTTTCAGGCATACTCCGAACAAGATGCGAGAAACCAGTCCCTGCAACAGGATCTGAACGACCTTCAACGAGTGATCCTCAGACAAACTGGAGATAATATTGACCAAGCCTTTGCCCCCGGAATAAATGAGGTGGAGTATAGCGAAGACCTCATCCTTTATGAGCTCAGGGATAGTTTGGGTTATGATTCAGTATTCGTCTTCTCCAATGATCCTGAAAAAGCCCAATATGCCCTGAGTTTCTCCCTGGTAGGGCAGGGTAATGGAGATTATGTGCTAGACGAAGGCCTGGCAAATGGTCGCGTTTATCGATGGGTCGCCCCTGATTCAACCACTGGAGAAAGAAAGGGAGATTATGCTCCTGTAGTGAGACTGGCTACCCCAAAACTCAGACAGATGCTTACGGCCGGAACCGTATTGAGGCTATCGGAAGAAACTGAACTCAAGCTCGAGGGGGCATTTAGCCAGCGCGACTTAAACACCTTTTCAGGTCTGGATGCCGGAGATGACTACGGATATTCTGGAAGGGCAGTTTTAAAGAACGAAAGAGTGATCAGGGAAAAAGACTCTCTGCGTTCAGATCTCAAACTGAAGTTGTCAGGAGCCTATGAGTTTTGGAACAGGAATCTCAAGCCAATTGAACGCGTAAGGGAGGCGGAGTTTTACAGAAACTGGGATCTAAGAGGAGTGGAGATCAAGGAGGACCAGCACCTCATCAGAACGGGTATTCAGCTTAAGGAAAAAGAAGTAATGGACCTCCGATTGAATCTTTCAGCTTTTCTTCATCAGGAATCCTACGAAGGGCTGCGAGCGGAAGGCATCATAAAATATGATCGAGATGCATGGAAAGTAGACGCCATTGGGTCTTTTTTGCAAACAGAAGGCGCCCTGTCCTCAACCAACTTTCAAAAGCATAAATCACTCATCGAAAGAAAATTCGGAAAAATTGCCCTTGGCTATCGGGATGATTATGAGAACAACCAGCGTCGCATTCCAGGGACCGATTCACTCCGGGTCGATTCCTATGAGTTTTGGGAAAAGGAAGTTTTCATCAAGAATGCACAAAAGGACAAGAACGCCTTTCGCGTATTCTACATCCAGCGTCGAGATAAGAATAACTTCGGTGACGATCTGCGCACCGCGACTTTTGCAGAGTCTGTAGGGCTCGATCTCGACCTGATCAAGAATAGAAACTCAAAGTTGAGAAGTAAGAATACCTACCGCGAATTGGAGATCCTGAATTCTGAGATCACCACCGAAGAGCCCGACCAAACCTTGAGTAGTAGATGGGAGTATAGCTTCAGACTATTCAAGGGCGCGATCAGCTCGAGCTCATTCATTGAAGTGGGCTCCGGACTGGAAGCAAGACAGGAATTTGCTTACATACAGGTTCCAACCGGACAGGGGATCTACTACTGGAATGACTACAATGAAAATGGCTTACAGGAACTCGATGAATTTGAGATCGCCCAATTCAGGGATCAGGCAAGCTATATCAGGGTATTTACTCCAACACAGGAATATGTTAAGGTCTTCAATAATCAATTCAACCAAACCCTATATCTGCGTCCAAATGTAGTGTGGGCCTCTAAAAAGGGCATTCGAAAATTCATTAGCCACTTTTCGGATCAGCTCTCTTTTAGGACACAGCGGAAAACAAATGAAAGTACTGACCTGGCCAATAGGCTGAATCCACTTCCGTCAGATATCAGTGATACCAGCTTGATCTCTATCAACTCGTCACTGAGAAATACATTCTATTTCAACAGAAATCATCCAAAATTCGGGGCTGATGTCACCTATCAGGATATCCGCAATCGAAGTCTGTTGATCAATGGTTTTGAAGCCCGAAGAAATGAATTCTACGAATTTAATATGCGTTGGAACATTGGGTTGTTCTTTCAGCTGAACATCAAAGCACAGCATGGTTCCAAACAAAATGAATCAGAAGTTTTCAGCTCGAGGAACTTTGATATAGACTACCAGGTGATCAAGCCAAAATTTATTATTCAGAGCAGCAAAAAAACACGTTTTGCGATATTGGGCGGATATACAGAAAAGCTAAACGACAACGAGCTTGGAGGAGAGCTTGCCATCATTCGGGAAGCAGGGCTGGAGTATGCTTACAACTTTGTGGGTCAGGGTACCTTCATTGCCGAAACAAAGTATCTGGCAATTTCATACAATGGTGCGAACAATAATGCGCTTGCCTTCGAAATGCTTGAAGGGCTGCAAAGTGGTAATAATCTCACCTGGAACCTGACTGTTCAACAAAATCTAGCGAATAATCTTCAGCTCAATCTAAGTTATAACGGACGTGTTGCTGAATCTAATTCAGCGATCCATGCAGGAGGTATTCAGCTAAGGGCATTCTTCTGATCACCTCAGTGTGAATGAGGTCTTACCAAGCTCATAGTCGTCACAATACATATAGACCTCGTAATCGCCTTCGAGTACTTCAAATTCCTCTTCAAAATACCAGTAGAGACACACATCGGTCTCTTCTCCCTGATAATCGATCTGTTTTTTGACTGAATAGAGTCCTTTCACACCCTGAAATTCAAACATATTCTCTTCTGACTCCTCTAAACACACCACTTTACCATCCGGTGCGATGATTCGTGCATACACCCACTTCTTTCCTTTTGGGGTAAGCTCATTCTTCTCGAGGGTCAGGCATGACTTGAGCATATCTGTTCGCTTTGCCCGATCTGTTTCACGATGCGTATTATTTCGGCGTTCTTTTAGTGCCCCTGCAAAAAGATCCATCGCCTGCAGCCGCTCTCCGATCTTCACTTTTTCTGAAAGCTCAGTGTTCACTTCAGAAAGAGCAGAATTCTTTTTCTTTTCACTGTTCAGTTTCTGTGTGACCTGTTGCTTTTCTGCCTGAAGTTGAATGTTTGCGGTATTCAGTGAATCGATGGTGTGCAAATAACCCTTCATGATCTTTCTTAGCGTCTTTGTTTCCTTTCTCAATTTGTAGATCGTCCAGTTGTTATTCTTCGCCTTTTCAAGAAGCTCTTTGATCTTTTCCTGCTCTTCCAAAAGTTGAGCATTCAGGGTATCATTACTCGTTTTCATGTCGTTGTACTGTGCGTACATATCCTCTAGTTCAGCCTCTAATTCGGCTTTTTGATCATCGAGGATACCCTTTTCCTCTATGGCTACGTTGAAGTTCTCCTTTTCCTGAAAATATAGCCATGCAACAAAGGCATTGCTCAAAAAGAGCAATACGATGATGATGTATAAAAATCCCTTTCCTGAAGATTGGCGTGAATCGGACATGATAAAAGTTTTATCAAAGTTAATAGGCCTTATGCCTATTTTGAGGGTCAGCAGATCAATTACTCAGCAATGCGTTGTTTATATCTGGCATATACTTTTTGAATAAAATCATTCCCGAAACATGCCCTCAGTCATGATCATATTCTGTGGCGCTTAGGTGAAAACTTTCCGTTCTTTCAAATTTGTTTCGTGCTCCAGGATCTGCTCAATATTTTTTATCCGGAAAGTTGCATTTGTTGCACCCAGCAGCTTTATTATCACGAGCGAAGGATCTGCGATGAATGTCGATTTCAACTGCCCAGAACATACTTCGAGCGCAAAGTTGACAATCCCGTAAAGGCTCTTTTTTATGGTAAAGTTGACATCACCTTGGCGACGGCACATTTTGCATTCAAACCTAAAACCAGGGTGCAAAAGCTGATTCATGCATTTAAATATCACGGTAAAAAGACCCTTGCCTTTGAGCTCGGAAGAGAAATGGGAAAGAGCCTAAAGAGTACACATGATTTCCTAGAAGTTAGTCATATCATACCCGTTCCATTGCACCCGAAGAAACTCAAAAAACGCGGCTATAATCAGGCTGAGCTTATTGCCCAGGGAATCGCTGAGGAAATGGAAAGGGTTTTGGTTCCAGATGCATTGATAAGAAAGAGTCATACGAGCACACAGACCAACAAGAGCAGCTACGAGCGCTGGCAAAATGTGGACAGTATGTTTGAGGTGAAAGCTCCTGAGGCCATCGATAGCAGACATTGTTTGCTGGTAGACGATGTGATCACCACTGGAGCCACTTTGGAGAGTTGTGCGCAAAGTATTTTGAAAGTTCCAGCAACAGAAGTTTCTATAGCCACCTTGGCCTGGGCAGAGCACTAAGGAATACGATACACCGGATAACGCATATGGCTGTGCTCGTAATAATCTGAATTCTTGTAGATGAAAAAGAGCTGAGCTCTCGCGTTTTCCTTAAAGTCTGGATCACTCAGTTTTTTCTCTTCAAAACGCTTTTTTAGATCCGGATCCTTTTCCAGAATTTGAACCGCCTTATCCTCAAAAACATAAGCTGAAAACCACTCTTTTTGCTGCAAGATCTCATCAAAGAAATTCCAGGCAAAATAGGAATCCACTGCTTCTGGTTCGAGAGTTTCGACAATAAAACGCTTTCTGCTTTGGGCTGTTGGAATGAGCACATCTCCCTGATAAAGTTGAATGGTATGTGCTTCTTTTCGAGCTGAAACGTCGTAATGAAGATAATGGCCTTCATAAGGGCGTTTGATCGTTTTATAGTCTTCAATATAGTAAACCTCAGCAGGGATAAGAGTATCATTCCTGAATCGAAGCATTTTTACCCCATTGTGCTCAAGGCGATCCAACACTTCATTCCAAACCTGTGGAACAACATAGAAAGAAGGTGCTTTAATGCTAAGGGCTGGTCGATAACTATCGTAGAAAGGAATCTGTTTGATGTAGGGTTCCTGAGGGTCGTAGTACAATCTATCCTCCCCGGTGATCTCGCTCTTTCTGTATTTCGCTGCGTAACCGTTGAACATGAAAGTGCTATAGGCTTCTTTATCGAGTTCATAGCGTATGGGAAACTCCATTTGAGAAATGCTTGCCCTACGGGCTGAGTTCCTGATCATTTGAATTCTTTCACTGTTCTCTGCACTGAACTCAATGATCGACATCAGCATGTGATAGGTCGCATCCACTCTTGCATCGAATGCCTTTAACATGTGGGCTTCAGTGACAAAACCAAAACTGTGAAACTGGCTGGTGTAACCTGTAGAATACCGTGGGGTTTCCAGGTATTCCAATATTCCACTGTCTGGAACTGCATCAATGGTATGGACATAGGGACTCAGATCATAGTCTTTTTCACGCATCTTTTTATAAAGCGCGGGCTCAAAAACCTCCTTTTGAAATGACCCAAGTTTTGGATGTAATTTATCATGCTGTGTGGCTATTAAGGTCATGGTATAGGCATAGTCGGCACCGTTGGACGTATGCGTATCAACAAAGACATCCGGGTCTAAGGCTTGATAAATGGATTGGAAAGTCCAGGTATTCATCGCATCTGCTTTTATAAAGTCACGATTCAGATCAAGGTTTCGGGCGTTTCCCCTGAAGCCAGCTTCTTCAGGACCATTTTGGTTTGCTCTACTGCAACATGCGCGGTTAAGTCCACCACCAACATTGTACATAGGGATGATGGCGATCACCACATCATTGAGGATATTTTCTTTGCCTGATAATAGTTGCCATGATAACTTTAGGCTTGCGTCCACACCGCATGGCTCCCCGGGGTGGATCGCGTTATTGATCAATACCACAGCTTTAGAGCCTTTTGCTATGGCGTTCAGGTCAAAATTTTCCTCAGAATTGATGATGAAAAGGTGAAGCGGCTTACCAACATCTGTCTTTCCGATCTCAAGCAGCTTTCCCTGCGGGAATAGGCTGTCCATTTTCTCATATTCGTGGATCAATGAGCTATGGTCGTAAGTCTGGTTTTGTTTATACCGTTCAAAGGGTTGAGCCAAGAGGGTATGGCACATCAAAATGAGAACAGAAACAAAGAAGCTTTTCATATTCAGCGAAAGATAAGAAGCTTTTATCGAGGCTGGCGATATACTGGAACTGTGCTGCATGGCTCACCATACATGATGGCTTTGGCCAGGCTCTGTAGTCTTTGCGTCAGCTCAACATAAACTGATTCGGGGATCTCCTTTTCACCGCAACCCTTGATCACAATCCTCCGATCGCGATATTCTTCAAGGTCCATTTTATTGAATACCTCATCAAAGAGTTTCTCTTCTAATCGGTGCAAATCGCCAAACACCACCGTCGCAGCATGTGGCTGTAAGGCTGTAGCAAGCAACATATAAGCCCATGTAGGTACAATGGCATCAACGGAACAATGAATGGCTACATGTTTTCCCTGGTATTCTGACCAGTCGAAAGATGCTACGTGCTCACGAAAGTCCTTTTCCTTAAGTGCCATACCTTGCCAGAGGTCATCCTTAATATCGTACAAGACACGCTCTCCATCAGGATATAGATCTTCCAAATCGATGGTGAGAATACCCATCCGGGCAACGCGGTTTACTATGGGAGCTTCTTCTTTCGCCATTACATGAAACCCAATTCGAGCAACGCTTCTTCACTCATCATTGACTTATCCCAGGGTGGATCAAAGGTGATGTTCACTTTAGCATCGGTAATGCCTTTGGTTTCTCTTACCTTATCTTCAACTTCCACTGGCAAAGACTCCGCTACCGGACAACTCGGCGAGGTAAGCGTCATTTCGATCGCCACTTTAGCTTCATCATCTACTTTTACCTCATAGATCAATCCCAGTTCATAGATATCGATCGGGATCTCGGGATCATAGCAGGTTTTGAGCACCTCTATTACTTTATTCTCTAATGCTTTCTTATCTACTTCCATTAGGCTTGATTTATTCCCAGTCCAAGGGCATAGGCTTTCATTTTCTTGATCATACTAGAAAGTCCATTTGCGCGATTTGGGCTAAGGTGTTCTTTTAATCCTATGGCATCAATAAAAGCAAAATCTGAACGGGCCACCTCATTTGGATCTTCATCATTCATCACCCTGATCAGCAATGAAATGATGCCTTTTGTAATGAGCGCGTCACTATCTGCCTGGAAATTCATTTTACCATCTTTGGTTCCTGCGTCCAGCCATACCTTTGATTGACAGCCACGCACAAGATTCTCATCTGATTTTTCACTTTCAGGCAAAGGTTCAAGTTCCTTGCCCATGTCGATGATGTACTCATACTTGTCCATCCAGTCCTCGAACATGGAAAACTCATCGATCAATTCAGCTTCCTTTTCCTTGATGCTCATATTCAATGAACAAAGATAGAGGGAAAAGGTTATCACGAGCTACAAGCTACAAGCCGCAAGCTACAAGCTGCGAGCATTAAGCTGTCTGGCAGTCCAGTGCCTCTGCACCTGCATACTTCGGCAAGCTCAGCATTGCAGTGAAGCTGTCGATTGATAAAAAAGTATAATGGAATTTCTTTTATCCATCAAGGGCTTCTGCACCTGCATACTTCGGCAAGCTCAGCATTGCAGTGAAGCTGTCAATTGATAAAAAAGTATAATGGAATTTCTTTTATCCATCAAGGGCTTCTGCACCTGCAACAATCTCGAGGATCTCAGTAGTAATGGCAGCCTGACGTGCTTTGTTGTATCTCAACTTGAGGTCATGCAGCAAGTCGCTTGCATTATCTGTGGCTTTGTGCATTGCCGTCATTCTCGCCCCGTGTTCAGATGCATTTGAATCAAGAACTGCTTTATACACTTGATTCTTTAGCGCCTTTGGGAGAAGGTTTGTGATGATCTCCACCTTACCAGGCTCAAAGAGATAATCGTGGCTCGCAGCCTGATCTTCTTCGCTTTCCATTTCGACAGGAAGAAGTTGTTCAGTTTGAACGATCTGGGTAGCAGCGTTCTTGAATTGATTGTAAACAAGAATTACGCGATCGTATTGTTTGTCCTCAAATGCCCTCAGGACTTTATCCGTAATGGCACTTACGTTCTCATAGTTAAGGTCGTCGTAAACTCCGTAATGCTCACCGGCAAGTTCTCCTTCAGCGATGTGCTGGTCGGTTCTTTTATAGGTATCGAAAGCCTTTTTACCTATACTAAGGACCTTTATTTCAGATGCATCTGCGTAGGTATCGCGAATCAGCTTATTGGTTGCCTTGATGATATTCGCATTAAAACCACCACACAATCCTCGATTTGAGTTCACTGCAATGATCAGAATGCGATTCGCATCTCGCTTTTCAGAATAGGCCCCTCCGACCTCATCCAGACTTCCAGAGAGGTTGTTCATGATATCAGTCAATTTGGCTGAGTAAGGACGCAATTTGATGATCGCATCCTGAGCCTTCTTCAACTTCGCGGCCGACACCATCTTCATGGCAGATGTGATCTGCCTGGTGCTATTCACCGACTGTATCCTATTCCGTACCTCTTTTAAGTTCGGCATCTTGTCCTATTCTTATTCGTAGTTTGATACGAGGTCCGCACATACTTTCTCGATCGTATCAGTTACCTCGTCCGTCAGTTTACCCGACTTGAGTGTATCCAATACATCTTTGTGCTGCGCTCTCATAAGATCAAGCAACTCTTTTTCGAATTCTTTTACCTTATTCACTGGAACTTTTCTGATCAAGTTCTTCGTACCGCAATAAATGATAACAATCTGCTCCTCCACTGGAAGCGGTGAATTTTCAGCTTGTTTTAGGATCTCAACGTTTCTCGCACCTTTATCAAGCACGGCTTTCGTTGCAGCATCAAGGTCAGATCCAAATTTGGCAAATGCCTCCAGTTCGCGATACTGAGCCTGATCCAGCTTCAAGGTACCCGATACTTTCTTCATTGACTTGATCTGGGCTGCTCCACCAACACGTGAAACCGAGATACCCACGTTAATGGCCGGACGCACACCTGAAAGGAATAAGTCAGACTCAAGGAAGATCTGTCCATCAGTAATAGAGATCACGTTTGTTGGGATATATGCTGAAACGTCTCCTGCCTGCGTCTCGATGATCGGCAGAGCAGTTAAAGAACCTCCACCTTTTACTTTGTCTTTCAACGTCTCAGGAAGGTCATTCATTTGCGCAGCGATATCGTCATTCGCATTGATCTTAGCTGCTCTTTCCAAAAGTCTTGAGTGAAGATAGAATACATCCCCTGGATATGCTTCACGTCCTGGAGGACGTCGAAGTAGTAGGGAAACTTCACGATATGCAACCGCCTGTTTTGAAAGGTCATCATAAACGATCAGAGCGGGTCTTCCAGTATCTCTGAAATACTCACCCACCGCAGCTCCTGCAAATGGTGCGTAGAACTGCATTGGTGCAGGATCAGATGCATTTGCTGCAACAATGGTTGTGTAGGCCATAGCTCCAGCTTCTTCCAGGGTCTTCACGATCCCTGCAACCGTAGATCCTTTTTGACCTGATGCTACATAGATACAATATACTGGCTCTCCTGCGTCATAGAATTCTTTCTGGTTGATGATCGTATCGATCGCAACCGTGGTTTTACCTGTTTGACGGTCACCAATGATCAGCTCCCTTTGTCCTCTACCGATAGGGATCATTGAGTCGATCGCCTTGATACCTGTTTGAAGTGGCTCATCTACAGGTTGACGGAAGATCACACCCGGTGCCTTTCTTTCAAGTGGCATCTCATAGGTTTCTCCTGCGATAGGTCCTTTACCATCGATCGGATTTCCAAGTGTATCAACTACACGTCCAACAACTCCTTCACCTACTGGGATTGAGGAGATCATTCCAGTTCGTTTTACCGTATCCCCTTCTTTGATTCCCTTGGGGCTTCCAAGAAGCACCGCACCTACGTTGTCTTCTTCAAGGTTAAGTGCAATTCCTTTAAGTCCAGTATGAAACTCGATCAGCTCACCTGACTGAATATTGTTTAGTCCGTAGATCCGGGCTATACCATCCCCTACTTGAAGTACCGTTCCTACCTCTTCTAGCTCGGCTTCTGTCTTGACTCCTGCGAGTTGTTCGCGGAGGATTGCCGATACTTCTGCTGGTTTTACTTCTGGCATCTTATTTCAGTTTAAAATTCTGCGATATATGGGTTTTCGTTCAATTCTTTTTTAAGGTCATCAAGCTTTCTGGCGATCGAAGCATCAATCTGCTTGTCATCCAATCTGGCGATGAATCCACCAATGAGTTCTGGGTTCACCGTTTCGTTCAAAATGATCTCTTTGTCATCCGTCATGCTTGAGATCAATTCTCTCATCGCTGCCTGAGTTTCTTCATTCATAGTGGCAGCAGTTGTGATCTGAGCTTTTGAAATTCCTTTGTGATCATCATACTGCGCAACAAAGGCCCTCGCTATTCCAGGAACATACTTTTCTCTGCCCTTTCGAACCAGGATGTCAATAAAGCTCGATCCAAGTTTACTCAGCTTTCCGTCAAAGATCATTCTAAGAATCTTCTCTTTCTTTTGAGCATTGATCACTGGACTTTTTAGAAAACGCACAAGGTCATCATTCTCCTCACAGGCCTTCTTGAGCAGCTGCATGTCTGTCAATGCCTCCTCCAGGACCCCTTGCTCCAGAGCGAGAGACAGCAGGGACTTGGCATATCTGTTTGAAACCTTATTTAAAACCATCAGATCTTAGATTCTTCTAGTAGTTTATCTACGAGCTCTCTTTGCTTAGCTTCATCTCCAAGTTCAGATCGAAGAAGTTTCTCAGCGATCGCGATACTCATATTAGCGACCTCTACTTTTAGTTCAGTAAGTGCTGCTAGTTTTTCGTTCTCAATGGCCTCTCTTGCCGAAGCAATCATTTTATCAGACTCAGACTTAGCCTTGTCTTTCGCCTCATTGATCATCTGATCTTTTGTGTCGCGTGCTTCCTTGAGAATTCGATCGCGTTCGTTCCTTGCTTCTTTAAGCAACTCATCATTGCTCGCCTGAAGCTTTTCAATTTCCTTTTTTGCCTCTTCAGCACTTTTTAGCGCCTGATCGATCGACTCATCTCTTTCTTTCAGTGACTGAAGAATAGGTTTCCAAGCGAATTTTTTCAGCAGGAACAGCACAATCAAGAATGAAAGTGTGGTCCAAAATACTAATCCTATACCCGGTGTAACTAATCCCATTTTGTTCTATTTACTCTATGCTTTAAAAAAATGTGGACTCCTGCCAACCGCAGGAGTTCACATTAAATACTGATTAAGCAAGTACTACTAGAAGACAAAGTACAATCGCGAAGAATACTGCACCTTCAACAAGGGCAGCAGCAACGATCATGTTAGCTCTGATGTCTCCAGTAGACTCAGGTTGACGAGCGATAGCTTCAAGGGCAGTACCCCCGATTCTACCAATACCCACACCTGCGCCCAAGGCCGCAATTCCAGCACCGATACCGGCACCCATGATTCCAAGAGCTGCGTCCAAAAGAATTGTAATTAAAGACATAGTGTTACTATATAATGGTTAAACAATTAATCTTAATGTGCCTCTTCAGTGGCCTGTCCGAAATACAATGCTGAAAGCAGGGTAAAGACATAAGCCTGAAGAAAAGCAACTAATAATTCCAATACGTTCATAAAAATGCTGAAGATCAAAGTCCCCACAGACACGCCGTAGGCTACGCCCACACCGCTTGACTTGGCGAAAATGAAGATCAACATGGTAAATGACAAAATGATGATGTGTCCTGCCGTAATGTTTGCAAACAAACGAAGGCACAGTACAATGGGTTTTGAGAATACACCGAGTAGCTCGATCGGCCACATGATCGGCAGCAACCACCATGGCACGCCAGGAGGCGCTACGATGTGCATCCAGTATGATTTATTTCCATTGATCGTTGTTACTACAAATGTGAATACCGCAAGAACAGCGGTTACTGCGATGTTGCCAGTAATGTTCATTCCACCTAAGAATGGAATAAGGCCTAACATGTTAGAGATCCAAATAAAGAAGAAGATGGATAATAGAAAAGGCATGAAACGCTCATAGCCATTTCCAATGGAGGGTTTGGCTACATCATCTCTGATGAATACGATGATCGGTTCGATCCATGACTGTATCCCTTTTGGAGCTTCTCCTTTTCTTTTCTTATAAGCTCTTGCAGCACTTACAAAGATCAGGAACATCAGTATAAATGCTAAAAACATTCCTGCCACATTCTTGGTGATGCTCAGGTCGTAAGGAGCAAGTTTATTCCCATCCTCATCCATTTTGATCTCACCCTCTGCGTTGGCCATATAAATATGTCCGTGTTCATAAGCATAGGTATTACCACTCGACGGGCTGGTATATGTCTTAAATTCTGCACCCTCTTTCAGAGCAAACTTTGAATATGAGAATACGTCAAATGCATTGGGTGCTTTCACGATAACAGGAAGGGGAAAGTGCACTCCATCCATAATGTGAATCTCATGCGCATCCATAACGTGATGCATAATGATCTCACCTGGCTTGAATTCCTCGTCAGAAGAAGATTCCGACGCTGTTAAAATTGTTGGCCCGCCAAAGAGCAAAGAAATAACGATGAAAAATCTGAAAATCTTTGAGTTGCGCGCCTTTTCTACTCCGAACATCCTACCCATTATTCTTTCTCCGAAATCGTCGGCAAAAGTATAGAAATAAGCTTAGAGAATATCCCTGTTTTTGATTCTTTTTTCTTGGTTTTCAAGAAGCTCATTTTTAGCCCCTTAATGGCAGGTATTATTTGCTAATTTTGCAGGGATTTCATTAAACTAATCAAATGGGTGGTATAGGTCCTTGGCAAATTGTTTTAATCGTATTGGTAGTCTTGTTATTGTTTGGAGGTCGAAAGATCCCTGAATTGATGCGCGGACTCGGAAAGGGCATTAGCGAATTCAAAGATGCCACCAACGGAAAAGATGACAAAAAACAGAACGAGGATAAGTCTTAAGCCTCATGTCTTCTTTTCACTTACCTGCTTCCATTTCTGAGACCAGAAGCTCCATTGATCGTTCTGAGTACTCATTGACCGATCTGGTCAAGGCATATATTGAACGAATAAAAAGTCAGAAAGAGCTAAATATCTTTCTGGATATATACGAGGAATCCGCTTTAAAGAAAGCGGCGGAAGTTGACGCCAGGATCAAAGAAGGAAAGGCCGGAAGTTTGGCTGGACTCGTCCTAGGACTAAAAGACAATATCGCTTACAAGGATCATCCACTAACTGCCTCTTCAAAGATCTTAAAAGGCTTTGAGTCTACCTACTCTGCAACGAGTACGGAGCGATTGATCCTCGAAGATGCGATAATCATCGGCAGATTAAACTGTGATGAATTTGCCATGGGTAGTTCAAATGAGACCTCATACTATGGTCCCGTCTTGAATCCTTTGGATAACACAAAAGTTCCCGGAGGTTCATCTGGCGGATCGGCAGCTGCAGTGGCTGCAGATATGTGTTTAGCCAGCCTTGGCTCTGACACCGGTGGCTCTATCAGACAACCGGCATCATTTTGCGGAGTCTATGGCATTAAACCAAGCTATGGAAGAGTTAGCCGATATGGCTTGATCGCTTATGCTTCTTCGATGGATCAAATTGGTCCGATCACCAAAAATGCAGAGGACGCGGCTAAAATACTTGAAGTGATCGCGGGTCCTGATCATCAGGATGCCACTGCATCAAGACAAACAGTTAATCCTTATTCTTCCGAGATGAATGATCTTGAAACCCTTGAGATCGCATATTATAAGGAGGTTGTTGAAAGCGACAAACTCGATCCCTCGGTAAAGGAAATGTTCTTTGAGCAAGTCGAAAAATTAAAAGCGGCTGGTCACAAGGTAACTGAGATCGACTTTCCATACCTCGATTATCTGGTTCCGACCTATAATGTGCTTTCTAACGCTGAAGCCTCTTCTAATCTTTCGCGCTTTGATGGTATGCGATACGGCTATCGCAGTGAAGAGGCTGAGGGTGTTGATTCGACCTATGTCAGATCGCGCTCCGAAGGTTTTGGCGCAGAGGTAAAGCGCCGGATCATGCTTGGAACCTTTGTTTTGAGCGCTGGTTTTTATGATGCTTATTATGCTCGGGCGCAGAAGGTTCGACGCAAAATTCAGGAGCACAGCCTCAATACGCTGAGCGAATACGATCTTATTATTGGGCCAACAACTCCCCATGCTGCATTCGAATTGAATGGGATCAAAGATCCGATCGCCATGTATCTGGAAGATATTTACACTGTGCAGGCCAACCTCACCGGACTGCCCGCAGCAAGCATTCCTGTTGGGACAGACAAAAAAGGAATGCCCGTTGGCTTTCAGGCCATGGCGGCAAAATTTGAAGAATCTAAGCTTTTAGCTTTTTCCTCCCATCTGGAAGAATTAAACCAGTGATATTTCGAACTGTACAAGGTCCACAAACTCTTGCACACGCTCTTCGATCTCTTGTTCTCTAAGATTCAATAGTCGGTCGGTACCAAATTTCTCAACGCAAAAAGAAGCCATCGCTGATCCATAGATCACGGCTCTTTTCATGTTCTCAAAACTGATGTCCTTGGCATGGGCAAGGTATCCCATGAATCCACCTGCAAAGGTATCGCCCGCACCAGTTGGGTCAAAGACCTCTTCCAGCGGAAGGGCAGGGGCAAAAAAGACCTGTTTCTCTGAATTAAATAATAATGCTCCGTGTTCTCCCTTTTTAATAACAAGAAATTTTGGGCCCATTTGAAGGATCTTCTCAGCTGCTACTACCAAAGAATAGTCACCCGAGAGTTGTCTGGCTTCTTCATCATTGATCAGCAACACATCCACATGTTTGAGCGTTTCTTTGAGATCGTCCATGGCCGTTTCCATCCAAAAATTCATGGTGTCCATAGCAACCAGATCTGGACGCTTTTCCATTTGATCGATCACACTTTTCTGAACAGCAGGTGTGAGGTTACCAAGCATAAGAAAATCTGCATTCTTAGCACTATCAGGAACTTTTGGTTCGAAGTTGGCAAGTACATTCAACTCTGTAGCAAGCGTATCGCGGGTGTTCATATCGTTGTGGTATTTGCCTGACCAGAAAAAGGAATTTTGATCTTCAAAGATCTGTAAGCCAGAGGTTCCGACTCCACGACTATTCAGATCCTTGATGAAATCTTTCGGAAAATCTCCTCCAATGGTTGAGATCATTTCGATCTCTCTGGTAAAGTAAGAAGCAGCTAAAGATATATAGGTTGCAGCTCCTCCGATGATCTTATCTGTTTTTCCAAAAGGCGTTTCAATGGCATCAAATGCGACAGTTCCGACGGTAAGTAAACTCATGCTAAAAATTTAGCGCACAAAGTTAATTTTATATACGTGCAGTTTTCTTATTATTGCAGCCCCAAATTTTTGGGAATGATAATTCCTCGGAAGCTCATACTTCGAGAGCCTCAACACGGCGATTGTTGAGAGCATCGATATGAAAGGCAAGAGGAAGGGAAAATATTTTCCTCAGTAGCTCAGTTGGTTAGAGCATCTGACTGTTAATCAGAGGGTCCCTGGTTCGAGTCCAGGCTGAGGAGCCAAAGCGACGAAGAGCCCCGAGTAATCGGGGCTTTTTCTTTTTAGAAAAATCCTGGACGAGAAGTTTATGCTTGTCGAAGCAAGTCCAGGCTGCTTGTCCGCCGAAGGAGGAAGGAGATATGCTGAGCCTGCGAAGTAAGCAAAGCGACGAAGAGCCCCAGGTGAACGTCAGCTTTCCTTTCAGATGAATGGGCTACGTTTCGATCCTTGCAAGATGGAAAATCAAATTAAATTACCGCTCCCTTTATCTAACCTGTAGCTTTCTAAGCTCAATTCATCTGAACACAGAATAATTCTATTTCATTTTTATTCTCCATCCTAAAATTCCTCTGATACATTTGATCCGGAAAATGAAAAAGATCAATGGCATCCGCTATAGCATGTCCTGGGAAGACCCCAGTTTTTTGCTTGAAAGTATCAAGCCTGGAGATCAGGTTTTGATGGTGGGATCTGGAGGGTGCCTTCCACTCAGTTCTTTCGTAAAATCTCCTTCGCGAGTGCAGGTTACGGATATCAATCCGGACCAGATCAGGTTGATCAGACTAAAGCAGAAGGCCTTTCAATCATTGGACTACAATGAATGCATGGAGTTTCTGGGATGCTTTGAAAAAAGAAAATTCCAAAAGAAACGATTAAGCACTTTTAGCAAATTGGCGCCGCGACTCCCCGCAGTGGAAGTCAAGCATTGGGAGCTTGATCTGGATAAAATTGCAAGAGGGATCATTCATGAAGGCAGGTATGAAAAGTACCTGCGCTTTTTTAGCGCCCGACTATTGCCTTTATGTTCCTCCAAAAGTGCTATCTCGAATTTCCTCAATAGCCAAAGTCTCACTGTCCAAAAAGAGGTTTATAAAACACAGATCGACACCAAACGCTATCGCTTGCTCTTTAAATGGTTCTTTGGAAAGCTCATTATGAAAAACCTGGGGCGACATCCAAATCTGTTGAAGCATGTAAAGGAAAGTACAGGCGACATTTTTTACAGACGGATGGAGCGCGCCTGGCATGAATTAACGATCAAAGAGAATTACTTTTTTCGCTACATCATTGAAGGATATTTTGATCCTGAACTGACTCTGCCTACCTGGCTCAACCCAAAGTATTTTCAGGAGATCAAGACTGGCCTTGACAAACTTCATTTTTCTCAGGGCAATATGATCGACCTTCTTTCAAGTACCCGTGAGAATAGTTGGAATTTGATCTACCTTTCGAACATCACAGAAACCATGAGTGAAGAGGAGGCTCAAAAGCTTTTTGAGCTTTGCTATAGAGCACTTAAGCCAAAGGGAAAGATGATCATTTGGAATAATCTGGTGGACAGAAAACCTCAATCGGGCTTCGATTACCTTAAGCTGAGCGATAAGCTATGGAGTGACCGTATCGACGCCATGTACGGGTTTGCCGGAATTTATCAGCGCAATGACTAAAACCAAAGTCTATACAGATTATATCCTCAAGCGTTTTCATCTCATCCCGCTATTGATCCTGGTGCTTTCAGATATACTTGTGGTACATCGTGTTTTGGATGAGGGAGAAGATTCACTTTGGAAATATATCCTCGCTCTGGCTTTTGTCTTGCTCTACCTCTTTAGCAATCGCCTTGGCGATGACCTGAGGGACTTTGAATTTGACCAGGAACATTACCCCGATCGGGCGGTGCAAAAAGGGCTTCTGAGCAAAAAAGAACTCAATGGGATGTTGTACACAAGCTTCGTATTGATGAGCATCATCGCCTTGCTGGTCAATTCAGGAGTGGTGATAGCCTTTGCTGGACTTTTGACCATAAGCATCCTTGCTAAACGAGATTTCTTTCTACCTCAAAGCTTCAAAACAAAATACTACTTCAGTTACAACTTCCTGAACATGCTTCAAATGTTAGCGCTTCAGATATTCATCTATTTATTGCTGGGAGTTGAAGACTTTGATCAACTTATTCTGATCCATATTCTTCTTGTTTTTATACTGTCACTTCAAACAGAAGTAACGCGAAAGGTGAAGGCGGAAAAACATGAATCCATGGACAATTACTCCGACCGACTTGGAATGAAAGGGTCTTTGATCCTATGGTTCATTTTTGCCCTGCTTTCTGCCTTTGCAGCCGCAGTGATGGCTTATATGCTGGGCATTGATCCGATCTTACTGACCACTCTTGAGATCATCTTTATTTTCATTTGCCTGTATGGAGCTATTCACTATTTCAATAAGAAAAATGATAAAGCCGAGAATATCTTTTGGCTTTGTTTCATCCTTTTTTATGTTGCACAAAATCTAATGATCACATACGCTTGATCCTATGGGCAATAAGGCACAAAATCTGGAAAAGCTCGAAGATCTTGGTTTCAGGGTGCCTAAATTCACGAGCCTTAGTGCCAGTAGTTCTGAAGCAGCACTGAGGTCTGTCATCACCGAACATTTTGATGAAAGCGCTCTGTTGGCGGTACGCTCAAGTGCCAGAATTGAAGACAGCGAGGAGAAATCTTTTGCCGGAGCCTTTCACACTGAATTGGGCCTCAGTATTTCGGAGGCCTGGAATGCCTTTGAGAAGGTGAGAGACAGTATGCCCGAAGATCAAAATAGCATCATCGTTCAGGAGTTTGTTGACTCAGACTATGCTGGTGTTTGTTTTGTGGATCCCAATCTAAATCAGCAAATCGTGAATGCCCTGCCTGGCCTTTGCAAGGCTGTGGTAGATGGCTGGGAGTCTGAACACTTTGAGTTTGGAGAGGCAGGACTTCAAAAAAGCAGTTTTCCCGATGAAACACAATGTCTCATCTTTAAAAAAGAAGAGGGGCTTATAGCCTCTGCCTATCGTCATGAAGATCGTCATGAACAGATCCAGGAAGTGATCGCTACTTGCAAGAAGATCGCAAATGAGTTCAAACAGGCTCAAGATATTGAATGGTGTTTTAAGGATGGACAGCTATTCATCCTACAGTCGCGTCCGGTTAGCTCCAGTCCCTGGAAAGAAGAGGACCAGCTTATGCTTTTTGACAGTGCCAACGTCGGTGAGAGTTATTCGGGGATCATATCGCCACTCACTTTTAGTTTCGCAAGAAAGCTGTACAAGCAGGTGTACATCGATCTTCTTCACCAATCGGGAGTTCCACTCACAATTTTAACAGAACACGAAAAGGTATTTGAGCATCTGGTATCTATGCAATACGGGAGAATGTATTATCGCATGGATAACTGGTACCGCATGATGTCATTCCTTCCAGGATATGAATCCAATAAAGAGAATCTGGAGAAGATGCTTTCCTTGAATCTCTCGGAAGAGATCGATACATCAGAATTTCGTCCTTCCTTCTGGCTAAAGCTGAGCTACTATCCCAGAGTGGCCTTGAAGTTCATTGGTTTTTCCAAAAGGATGCAAGGCCTGAAAAAAGACGTTGAGCAGATCGTTTCTGAATTGAACGACGACAAGATATCCCAACTCAATGCTGATGAAGCCATCCAAGAGATCAAAAAGCTCTTTAGCGGTGTATTAAGGAAATGGTATCTGACAGTGGAAAATGATACCGTAATGATGAGCCTGTGGGCGCGTCTCAGCAAAGACAAAACCCAGGAGGAGATCAATAAACTCCTTCAGTTTCACAGTAAAAGCACTGAGCAACTTCAGGCTATTGCAAGCTTGAGCCATGTGCTCTGTTCAGAACAATCGCTCAAAATTGCTCTGGAGAAAAAAGATCAGGAGGCCTTCGATTCGCACATCGCTGATCATCCAAAAGCAAAACTTACTCTTCAGAATTATCTTAAAGAGTACGGTGGCCGTTTTGCAAACGAGTTGAAGCTAGAGACAGAAAATATTGAAGAGGACTTTGGCCATTTTGCAAGTATGATCCTGAATTTCTCAAGTATAGAGATCCCTTCTTCCATTGATCAAGACCCGAAGGAGTCTTTCTTTGTTCGTTTGTTCAAACGCTTTGCCAGCAGAAGAGAAGAATTTCGATTGCTGCGCGCCAATATGTTTGCCGTGGTTCGAAAACTCGTTCTGCAGGCTGCAGATCATTATGTGAATCAAGGATTACTAAGCGCTCGTCGTGATATTTTCTACGTTGATTTTGACGATCTCCTCAATAGAAAGCCTTTTGACCTCAAAACGATCTCCCAAAATCGCAATTTGGAATCGCATTATAGGCAAATGGAAGCTCCTTCACACTTTAAGGTTCAAAATGGGCTATGGCCAAAAATGGAAGCTGGACGATCGGAAAAGCAGATCGGAGCATCACCTGGAACTTTTAGTGGAAAGGCATTGGTGATCGAAGAGTTTGAGATCCCAGAGAAAGACAGTTTTGAGGTTTTGGTCACCCGCCGGACCGATCCCGGTTGGACACCAATTCTGGGAATGTCGAAAGCCCTGGTTGTGGAACACGGAGGCATCCTCTCACATGCATCTATTGTGGCAAGGGAGCTGGGTATACCAGCCGTCATTGGAGTAGATAATGCTTGTAAAAGGTTTAAGTCTGGGGACAACCTACTTGTTGATGCAGATAAAGCGGAAGTTCACATCATAAAGCAGTAAGCGAATGGAAAAGGTCATAAATGCATATCAGAACTTTGAAGCTGGAATTAAAAGACGTTTTAAGGGAGAGAAGCAACTGGATTTCTTTCTGCACCAAATGAAACTATCCTTTGCTTTTGCTCAAAATAGTTTTGAGCTCAAAGCGATAGAAGGAAACAATAGCTCATTGATCCTTCAGACCTCTAAACTCAAAAGAGAAGAAGCCCAGTTTGGCTATGTGAATGGGGCTGAAAACAAAGAGAATTTCAAAGGCCTGTGGGAGAGAACACTCGACCTTTGTCGGGAAAATGGCATCAGGAGGATCAAAGGTCCAATTCAAGCTGCTACCTACTTTCCCTATCAGGTTGTACTCAAAACGGAGGGGCAGGATTTCTTTAAGGGAGAGTTCTTTTCGAGCCCTAAAGAACATGAGAGCTACATGAAGTTTGAGCCAGATGTGGTTAACTACTATCGAAGCGCATATCGCGATCATTTTGAGGGAATCATGAAGGTGTCAAAGCCATACTATGATGAGCTGATCAAAAAAGGCTTGAGCTTTACAGCCCATCAAAAAGTAGACAGGACGCTTTTTGGAGAACTTCTGGAGCTTATCAATGAGATCTTCGGAGCAAACTGGTCATTCACTCATTTGAGTCCAGCCGCTTTCGAGCAGATCTTCGCAGAAGAGGCAGCTCAGGGAAAACGACTGAGTTTGCATGAAATCAAGTTTGCTGAGGCTTTGATCGGGTTTATTCGTTACATTGAAAATGACGATGACACCTTGATCTGTAAGACTCTGGGAATCAAACCGTCACATCAAAAAATGGGGATTGGAAATGCCAGTGTTTATGAAATGCACCGACAAGCTGTCCTGGCCGGATACGGCAAAATGATCTACGCTTTGGTTTATACCGGAAACCGAGTTCAAAACATGCCCGATGACGATGCGATCATCTTTCGTCATTATGCCAGCTATGAATTTGAGTTATGAGCTGGTGGGTTCTTATTTACGCCCTTATTTTTCTGCTTCAGTTTTTCCTCATTGAGCTACTGAAACGCCATTTAGGTATAAAGGCTGAGCTCACTCGCAAGATCATTCATTTGCTGAGTGGAGTGATCGTAGCGACCATGCCCTGGATGATAGAGGGACAAGGGATCATGATACTTTCGGCCTCTTTCTTAGTGCTCTTAATTTTCAGCAAAAGTGTAGGCATGTTCAGCTCCATTCACGGGGTCAAGCGAAAAACTCTGGGAGAGTTTGCCTTTGCAACAAGCCCTGGGCTAGCAGCATGGATCATGCTTCCAGAAGAGCCTTTTGCCTTCAGTTTCGGTTTCCTCATTCTCGCATTTTCCGATACGGCCGCTGAATGGATCGGCTCATGGAAGCCTATACGTCAATTTAAGGTCTTTGGATCGATCAAATCGCTTGGAGGAAGCACTGCCTTTTTAATCGTGAGTTTTGCACTCTGCCTCATCTGGTCAATGAGTCTCGGAATCGAAATTAGTTATGCGGGAATGCTAATGGTTGGTGTTTCACTTAGCATAGTCGAATTCATTCAGCCCTACGGCCTTGACGATCTAAGCTTACCAGTAATTGCCGGATTGATGTATCCAATGATATTTCAATAGGCCACAGAATAATCTTTTCGCCACTTCTTATACCATTTTACGAAAGAGATCCAACCTTTTCGCGTGTCGGTCTGCATAGCCTTGAAGATCTGTCTTTGATACTCCAGAGCTGGACCTTGGGTAAGTTTAAAAACTCGATCTGGGTTCCCCACAATTCCGTCAATCACAACCCATTGTTCAGCGGCGTAGATCAAGGTATGAGAATCAGCTACACTATCTTCGGGAAACATGAGATACACATGAATGAGATCCTCTATTCCGGCCGCTTTTCTTTTTCTGTTGGCAGCAAACACTGGATCCATCAAGGTAACTCTGGTGAATGGCGTAAAGAATACCCTGGCAATACGCGTCGCTTCTATATCATCGATCTTTCCATCCTTTGAATGATCCACCATATCGCTCACATTGAATGGCTGTAGTGGCAAGATGAAGTCCACCTCTGAAGAATCGAATCCTTCTGTTACTTTGAGGTTATCCCCCAGATGTGTGATCAGCACCTTCTCTCCTGTTCCTTCTACAACGATGCCCAGTTTTTCGAAAAGTCCATCAAAGAACTTTGCGATCTCTGGTGTTTGGATGATCCCTGCAAATTTTTCTGCGGAGCTTTGGGCGCTAGCTATGCTTACGCTTAATGATAGAACAAGTGAAAAAAGGACGGCTCTCATAATCAGTATTTTTCGAAAAATACATCAAATTATTCATTTTTATACCTGTAAAGCTGAGCGGGTTTATGATCTACATGCTCTTCCTTTTCATCGAGTTCAACGAGGTCATTTTCACTTTTGAGTTTTTTACGGAAGTTCCTTTTGTCGAGTTCTTTACCCAAGATCAATTCATAAAGTCTTTGAACCTGCGACAAGCTAAATTTACTGGGAAGGAGTTTTGATAAGAGCTTCAAATTGATCTCGGCCCTCAAAACTCTGAGTGCTTCGCTCAAGATCTTATTGTGGTCAAAGGCGAGCTCTGGGACCTCATCTAACTTTTGCCATTCAACCTTGCCTGCAAATGAAGAGGCCATTGGTTTGAAGTCCTCCATTCTCACAAGAGAATAATATGCCACGGTCACTACCCTCGATCGGGGACGACTTCTAAATGCTCTCAACCATTCCTGATCTTTCAGATCGCTCACCCTTTTTGGGTTTCCAAATGCCTTAAATTGGTGTAAATACAAGCCGCTTAGGCTAGTTAATTCCTTTAAAACCCTGTTCGCTGCTCCATCGAGATCTTCATCATCTTTTACCAGATCTCCCGGCAAGGCCTTTTGCGTATTGCTAACCGTGAGCTGTGGGCGCTGCTCGATGAGTAAGACCTTTAGTTCATTATCATCAAATCCAAAGACCACACAATCTACCGATACATCAAGACCAGTATCCATATTCGTTCATCATTGTATTCGGGTCCAAGTTAAGTATTTTTTAGCTTAGTGTACTTATTACACTTTATTGTCTATATTTGAAAGTGTAATACCTACACTTAATATGGCTAAAATAAACAACATTGCTGTTTTTACGAGCGGCGGAGACGCCCCCGGGATGAATGCCGCCATACGTTCGGTTGTTAGAACGGGTGCACATTACGGTATGGATGTGCAGGGAATTTACAGGGGATATGAAGGCATGATCGAGAACGACTTCTGCAGTTTAAGTCCAAGGTCTGTGAATCACATTCTTCAAAAAGGAGGCACGCATTTAAAGTCTGCCAGATCAGAGGCCTTCAAGACCAAAGAAGTTCGGGCAACAGCCATTGAAAACTTAAAAAAGAGAAAAGTTGACGCCCTGATAGGCATCGGGGGCGATGGCACTTTTGCAGGGCTAGAATGCATTTCAGAAGAAAGTGATATCGCTTGTATTGGAATCCCAGGGACCATTGATAATGATATAAAGGGCACTCAATACACTATTGGATTTGATACAGCCTGTAACACGGCTGTGGATGCGGTAGATAAGATACGAGACACTGCACTTTCTCATAATCGCGTCTTCTTCGTAGAAGTCATGGGAAGGCATTCTGGAATGATCGCTGAACAAACTGCTCTCGCTAGTGGAGCCCTAATGGCTTTGGTTCCAGGTGTATCTGTTTCCATCGATGACATTCGGCAAAAGCTCGATCGCACAGCCAAAAGAAAGAAGAACTCATCGATCATTATCGTAGCTGAAGGCTTCGAAACAAGTGCAATTGATCTTGTTGATAGCTTCAGTAAAAGCTATCCTCAATACGAAACCAAGTTAACCATCCTTGGACACTTGCAGCGAGGTGGCAGCCCAACGCGTTTTGATAGAAACCTGGCTAGTATGATGGGCTATCACGCGATAGATTTTCTACTTGATGGAAAAAAGAATGGCATTGTAGCCACTTTGAATGGAGATATCCAATTTCAGGCACTGAATGACATCAAAGACATTAATCATCCCGATCTTTTGAAGATCATAGACACACTTTCAACTTAAAAGAATGAACGACACAATAAACTTTCCAAGCTGGGCAGAGATCCCAGAAAGATATCAGATCAAGGAACCCATTAAACAAGAACAATATTTGATAGGGGGAGAATTCAAAACCTGGGATGGTGCATTTCACGATGTATTTTCACCAGTGAGGATCAGAAAAGGCGATACACTTGAAAACTACAAACTTGGTCATTACCCCATGTTGGAAGAGAAGCAAAGCCTGGAGGCCTTAGGTGCTGCCCGAAAGGCTTATGACCTGGGTAGAGGCGAATGGCCTACCATGACGGTGAATGAGCGAATTGCCCACGTGGAGCGCTTTAAGGAACAAATGGTCTCAAAAAGAGATGAGGTGGTAAAGATGATCATGCTAGAGATCGGGAAAAACACCCCAGACGCTGAAAAAGAATTTGATCGCACGGTAGACTATATTACTGACACCGTCACAGAGCTAAAAAAGCTGGATCGCAACTCTTCAAAACTAGAACACGATGGGGGAGTATATGCTCAAATTCGTCGGGGTCCCCTGGGCGTGGTACTTTGTATGGGGCCCTATAATTATCCTTTGAATGAGACCTTTACCTTATTGATTCCAGCATTATTGATGGGTAATACTGTGATATTCAAACCAGCGAAGTTTGGTGTGCTTCTAATTAGTCCACTATTGGAGGCATTTAGAGCTTCTTTTCCTCCTGGTGTGATCAACATCATATACGGAAGTGGTAGAGTGACTGCCAGTGCCCTGATGGAAACTGGAAAGATCGATGTGCTTGCATTCATTGGAGCAAGTACAGGTGCTAATGCGCTCAAAAAACTGCATCCGCATCAAAATAGATTGAGATCGGTCTTAGGTCTTGAGGCAAAAAATCCCGCTATTGTTTTACCGGATGCCGATATCAAACACAGCGCAACCGAATGCATATTGGGATCATTGAGTTACAATGGACAACGCTGTACTGCCCTGAAGATCTTGTTTGTTCACAACAAGATCAAAGATGAGTTCATGAAAGAGTTTCTCTCTCAGTTAGACTCCTTAAAAAGCGGAATGCCCTGGGAAGACGGAGTGAAACTGACTCCTCTACCCGAAGTGGACAAGCCAGCCTATCTTGATGAATTGAAGAAAGATGCATTGAGTAAAGGGGCAGAACTAGCCAATGAGAACGGAGGAACATGTGAGGGAAGTTACTATCACCCTGCGGTTCTTACTAATGTTGATTCCAGCATGCGAGTGTATCACGAGGAACAGTTTGGTCCACTCATCCCTATTCGTTTCTTTGATGACATCGAAGAGCCGATCCAATATATGGTGGAATCAAATTATGGACAGCAGGTGAGCATTTTCAGTAGTGATCCTGAGGGTATATCTTCACTGGTCGACCCATTGGTCAATCAAGTGTGTAGAGTTAATATCAATAGTCAGTGTCAGCGAGGCCCAGACAGTTACCCATTTAACGGAAGAAAAGATTCTGCCGAGGGAACTTTAAGTGTTTATGATGCGCTCAGGGCCTTTTCGATTCGTACCTTAGTGGCCACAAAAGATTTTCCTAATAACAAGGAACTTCTGAACGATATTTTAAAAGGCCGAAAGTCCAAGTTTTTGTCAACTGACTATATACTTTGATCCATGATGTTAATCGCTGACAGTGGTTCTACCAAGTGCGACTGGGCCCTGGTAAATGATGACCAGGCAGGATTTCAATTGCTGAAAAGCAGAGGATTCAATCCGTACTTCCACGATCATAAATTCATTCATAAAGAGCTCTCTTCCCTCGAAAAATTCAGGAACATTAAAGATGATGTAGATTCGATCTATTTTTACGGGGCTGGTTGTAGTGCCCCTGAGTTAAATCAGCGAATCCTAAAAGGTCTGCGTTCTTTCTTCACCAAAGCTGAGATCCTGGTTGACCACGACCTCAAGGCAGCCGCCTATGCCTGCTATACTGGCAAAAAAGAGATCGCCTGTATTTTGGGCACAGGCAGCAACTCTTGCTTTTATGATGGGAATGAATTTTATCAGGAATTACCCTCTCTGGCTTACATCCTTGGTGATGAAGCTAGTGGAAGTTATTTCGGAAAAAGGATCCTGAGGTCTTATTTCTATAAACAAATGCCGGAGGAACTCGCAAAGGAACTTGAACAGAGTTTCAATGTCAAAAAAGAAGTGGTGATCGATCATGTATATCGTCAGCTTAATTCGAATGTCTATCTGGCAAGCTTTATGAAGTTCTTTTCTTCTCATCGTGAGCATCCCTTTGTTGTTGAAATGATCTCCAAAGGAATGAGGAAGTTCCTGAACATCCATGTCCTTGCTTATGATAATGCAAAAGACTGTGAGATAAATTTTGTAGGTTCCATTGCCTACTATTTTGAGGAAATCCTCAGAAAAGAGTGTGAAGCGCTTGGGCTAAGCCTTAATCAGGTGATCAAAAAGCCAATTGAAGGCCTGGTGCGATTCCATGAAGAATTTGAAATAAGCATATAAGATGACAACAAAGAACATAGTGGTAATGGCTCACAACAAGAAAAAGCCTGAGCTGTTGGAATTTCTGAAGGAAAGAGAAGACTGGCTATATGGAAGAACGCTCATTGCCACTGGTCGTTCCGCTGAATTTCTCGAAAAAGGTGACTTTAAGATCCCGGTGCGTCACTTTAGCCCTGGAAAGTCTGGAGGATATCAGGAAATCACGAAAATGGTGGAAGCAGGTGAAGTTGATATGGTTATTTTCCTCAGGGATCATGAGGTTACCCAAAAACATCATGAAGATATTCGGCTACTGCTAGAGTCCTGCAACGTAAACAATGTGCCACTTGCCACAAATATTTCCTCTGCAGAGCTTTTGATCATTGGGTTGATCAAGATGGAGTCCATCCAAAGGACAAAATCAAAGTCCTGACTTTTAGTCCCTCAATGTTATAGTAGTGTTTACTATAACTAAAGTTTTTCTTACCTTGGCTCGGTTCATTTTCCAATTATGGCCAAAACAACAAGGTTTATTGTCCTAATCGCTTCGATCGTTGCGCTAGGAGGTTTACTAATGGGCTTCGACGCCTCGGTAATTTCAGGAGTAGTTAAGTTTATTGAAGTTGAGTTTGAGTTGACTAAAATTGAGCTCGGCTGGTCCGTCAGTTCACTAACGCTCACTTCCACCCTTGCCATGATGATCGCCGGGCCGATCAGTGATAAGTACGGACGAAAGATCACCCTGAAATGGGCTGCAGCCTTCTTCATTGTTTCTGCCATTCTTTCGGCTCTGGCTCCCAATTTCATTTTTTTGGTTCTGGCCAGAATGTTAGGTGGTTTCGGGGTTGGTGCTGCATTGATCATCGCCCCAATGTACATTGCTGAGATCTCACCTTCAAAACTGAGGGGTACTATGGTTTCCTTCAATCAGCTCAATATTGTAATAGGAATATCGGTCGCCTTCTTTACCAATTACCTGATACTTTCTTTGGGAGAGTCTGATGCTTCGTGGGTAGAGAGTTTGGGGATCGGTCAGCATAATTGGAGGTGGATGTTGGGTTTGGAAACCCTTCCAGCTATTGCTTATTTTCTCGCTCTTTATCTGGTCCCGAAAAGTCCCCGATGGCTAATTATGCAGGGTAAAATTGATGCTGCAAAGCGCATCTTCCAAAAGGTGAACAACGACCCGGTTGCCATTGAAAAACAGATCAAAGAAGTTAGAGAAAGTTTAGAGAGTGATGATCTCGAATCGAAGGTTAGCCTAAAAGACCTATTTAAGCCAGCACTGGCACTTGTTTTAAGTATTGGTGTTGTAATTGGAATATTGCAACAGATCACAGGCATTAACTCGGTTTTCTTTTATGCTCCCATGATCTTTGAGCAGACGGGAATTGGAACGGATGCTGCCTTTATTCAAGCCATTCTGGTTGGTATTACAAATTTGGTTTTTACCATCCTGGCAATGTTGACCATAGATCGTTTCGGGAGAAAGCCTCTGCTGGGTATTGGCGTATCTGGTATTGCTCTAAGTATGTTCTTGTTGGCCTATGGTTTTTCAGAAGCGCGATATGAATTGAGTTCAACAGAAATTGAAGGAATTCCCCCTGCAACTCAGGAGCAACTCAGAGTGCTCATTGGGACAAAGTATTCTTCAGATGTTGAGTTTAAAGACGCAATTGCCAACGCGATTGGAAGAGAAAAATCTGTGGTTTATGAGTCAAGTATCATCACAGCAGCCATCGATCTAAACCCCATGCTTATCCTGATCGGAGTGTTGGCTTTCGTGGCTTTCTTTGCCATGTCACTTGGCCCTGTTATGTGGGTCTTGTTTTCAGAGCTATTCCCTATTTGGATACGCGGGATTGCCATTTCCTTTGTTGGCTTCATCAACTCGATGGTCAGCTTTGGGGTTCAACTGATCTTTCCCTGGGAACTCAATACTTTGGGGAATGTGTGGACCTTTGTCATCTACGGACTCTTTGCGGTACTTGGGTTGATCTTCATTATCAAGGTTGTTCCTGAAACCAAAGGGAAATCACTTGAAGACCTTCAGAAACAACTCGTAAAGAATCCGGCCTAAAGAGGTATATATTCAAAGGACTCGAATATTATTTCTTCCGGCTCGCCTTTCGCCGGTATTGGCTCAATAAGGTTTGCTACCCAAATATTCATTCTCACATTTGTATGCTCCCCTGGTTCTGGAACTACTATTGGTGCATTTCCGGTGATGAACCTTGGCCGGTTTGTATTGTCGAATGTCCATGAAGCAAAGGCCTCTCCCGGATTATCTACATTTCCGGTAAAGCTCTTCCAGGTGATCCTATCTTTTGTCCAAACCAGTTCATGAGTAGTTTTTCCTATCAGGACCTCTTCTCCACTAAATTCAGGATTATGCAAACGTTCTGGAAAGGCCGGTTCAATGCTGTAATCCTGATTGGATATGGGTTGCACCGAAAATCGAAGATTATTGTTCGCCGAAGTATCATTCCCCCAATATGAAAAATCAAAGGCTAACTCACTGCCCGCCTCAGTGTCATAGTTCTCTGTGTCATAGGTAAACAGTCGAAGTACCACATTCCGGGATAAATTATGAATATCTCCTAAGACTGTCCATCGGTAAGTTCCATATCCTACCACCTCTTCACTATAGATCTCAGTTGAGTACCATATGTTATCATGCGGTGCCAACCTCATATGCAAGCGACCTTTGGAGTCTATGTAAACATCTTCCGATCTGCTACTAAAAGGGTTAGGGCCAGGAGGAATAGGAGCTTCACTGGATTTGATTTGCCAACTGAATCCAGACCAGCTAAGGCTATCTTCAAGTCTGACATCTTCTCTAATATCGCTCTGTTCGCATGAGCCAAGGAACAATGCAGCAGACAGGAACAGGAGTAAAAAGGTGTTGAAGTACTTCATCATTCTCCTATATGAAAAGTTAATTTTTGATCACCTACAGTGGCATCAAACTCCCCAGCTTCAATTACCCATTTGTTTTCTATGTTGACAAATGCCAGTCTTCTGGCTGGAAATTCAAATTCAACTGTTTTTGTTGCCCCGGCTTCAATGAATACTTTCTTAAAAGCTCGCAATCGTTTGATCGATGGAGTAATGCTGGCGTATTGATCTGAAATAAAGAGTAAAACAGCCTCTTTTCCATCCCTTTTACCCGAATTCTTGACTTCAACCACAAACTTCAGGTTGTCATCTTTTCCTGCAGTAAGCCCATTCAACAACCTTAAACTCTTGTATTCAAATTTGGTGTAGCTAAGCCCTGTTCCAAACTCAAACTGAGGGTCAAAGGCGCCCATGCCGTACATATCATCAATCCCTTCTGTGATCTTGTAATCATAACTCAATAGGTTGTTTACGTACTTGGGATAGGTGTATGGCAATTTCCCAGATGGATTCACCACGCCGAATAATATATCTGCCAAAGCAGGAGTACCTTCTTCAGATGGATAATAGGCTTGAATTATACCGTCACAGTAGTCGAAAATGGTTCGAATGATTCTTGGTCTGGACTCAAATAGAACCAGGACAATTGGCTTATTGTAGGTGCTCAGCATTTCTATGTACCTAAGTTGGGCCGCATCCATCGTGAGATCATCTATATCTCCTGGCTTTTCAGTTGCAGGAAGTTCTCCCATACACGCCACAATCACATCTGATGCTTCGAGCTTTTGTTCCCAGCCCTCTTCAAGCTTTAGCTCCGTTAAACTGCATCCTACAAGATAGTCGACATGCGGGTGCTTTTCTTTGAGGGCATCAAGTACCGTGGGTTTATCTGGATTGTTTCGCGCTTCTTCAGTTCCTTGCCAGGTTCGGCTCCAGGCACCATTTACATGTGAAAGGGAATCTGCCATTGGACCCGTGACCAATATCTTTTGTTCTTTTGAAAGTGGTAATACCTGATTCTCATTCTTCAATAGCGTAATTGATTCTGCCGCCATTTCATAGCTAGCCTTTTGATGCGAAATAGAACTCAGGCCGCTATAATCTACCTCAGGACGAACCGGATTTTCGAATAAGCCTAAATCCACTTTCAGATTCAGGATCCTTCTCACCGATTCATCTATTCGTGATTCAGGAATACTACCTTCATGGACCAGTTCAGCCAACAGCTCCGAAAATTCGTAATCATGTGGAACCATGCTCATATCGAGGCCAGCCTCTATGGCTGTTTGTACCGCATGTTTCATGGTTGGCGAAGTCCGGTGGAATTGATGGAGTTTGATGATGTCTTCCCAGTCGCTAACGATCACACCTTCGAAGCCTAACTCCTTCCTAAGGATCCCCTGGATCAACTTCTTATTGGCGTGGGTTGGAATACCGTTGATCTCTCCAGAGTTGATCATTATGGTTTTCGCCCCAGCTTTGATCGCTTCCACAAAAGGAGGCAGCATATACTCACGCAGTTGAATCTCAGAAAAATAAGATGGTGTTCTATCCTTTCCAGATTCTGGCCAACTATAGCCAACAAAATGCTTTAAACAGGAAGCTACTTGATACGGGGCCTTTATATCCTTTCCTTCCAGACCTTCAACCATCGCTTGTCCCATAACGGTGCATAAGTATGGGTCTTCCCCAAAAGTCTCAAAAGAGCGAATCCATAAGGGTTGACGCATCACATCCAACACGGGTGAGAAAGCCCAGGGAATCCCTGAAGCCATTGTTTCATAAGCTGTGATCTCGGCACCTCTTTTTACCAACTCCGGATTCCAGCTTGCACCCTGAGCAATTGGTTGGGGAAAAAGCACACCTTCCTGTAGATAGTTTGCTCCATGAATGGCATCTATTCCATAGATTATTGGTATTTTAAGCCTTGATTCCTCGGTACAGACCCTTTGAATTTCCGAGATCACCTCTAGCCAATGATCCTTATTCAAGGCATAGCCTGGTACGTTCAAAAAAGAGCCTACATGGTGCTTTAAAACCGCCGTTTTCAGCTTGTCAATATCAAGCTCATGGGGCTCCTGAAGATTGTATACTTCCCCTTTGGAAATAAGGTCGAGATTGATCTGAGTCATCTGACCCACCTTTTCTTCAACCGTCATCTGGCTGATCAAATGGTCAATATCCACCCTTTTTTGCATCTTAAGTTGTGGCTTTTCTATTGTTGAATCCATGCGGTAATTCGACTATTTTTCTCGTTTTATGAAGCGCTTTTAATTCTCTGGTTTTTTTGACACTGGAATGAAAACCAATTCTCCCCATACTGATGGGTTTCTGTGAAACTCAGCGCCATTAGGGCTGTTCCACGTGGTCTGCCTGACACGTCCATTAAGGGTGCCATCATCAATAGCCAATTCCATTGGGAGCGCCTTAAAAAGTTCGATCTGATCTACTTCTAATTCGTCCCATGAGACGGATACCTCAAATTGATAGCCACCAGCAATCACCTTCACAAAAGACTTGCTATTCAACTTGCGTTCAGCAGTAAACAGCCAGGTGCTACCATGTTGACCCGTAGATACTCCCATATGTCTGTCTACGCTCGATAACCTACCAAGCGCCAGGTCTTTTCTGGCTTGAGACCGGAAGGCGAATTCGACGGCATCGCCGTCCCAAATCATATCACCCTGATTTGCATTTTGTCCTGGATTCATATCCTTAACTTCTCCTGCAAGGAACAAATGTGTTTCTGAGGCGGCGATCATCATCTCACCATTTTCAAGCTTTGCTCTCTGGCTATTTACCCAGACCTCTTCATCCAGTTCTCCATCAATATTGGGATTAAGGTCTTTTTCAAACCTTGCATTATACCGCCGATCAAATCCTCCAACCCTCTCGATGATCTTGATCTCATCAAAAAGAAATTCACCCGTTGCCTCCAACTGAATAATGAGCTGTTTTATGTTAGCGGGATTGGCTCCTTGCTCGGCCCAATTGAATTCGCTTAAGGGCAATTCTATATGCGTCCAACCATTTTCAGACTTTTCGGGAACCACTGCAAGTTGGGTAAAGCCGAGCCAGGCTTGTTTGCCCGCATAATCTTCAAAAGCGAGAGCCACTGGCAGATTTCCAAAGTCTCCACTTTTAGGTTTCGCTTTCATGCTTAGCGCAACTGAATCAAAGACACTCTGCATATCTTTTGCCATCCAGCCATCCCAACCGAAGCCCATTCCGATCCAATCACAAGCTCCAATATCCTTGTTCCATTTTACCTCAAGAGCATAGGTTCCATAGGGCTTGCCTTCTTTAGTGAGGCTTGCCTCAAAACAAACAGGGTTTTCTTCACCCCAAAAATCATTGGTTAGCTCTTCATCAAATATGTGAACTGCATAAAATCCCTTTACATTTTCAGGAACTGGAGTTACTGGAGGTGCTTCAAAGAGAGTTGCTTCCTTTGTTACCCCACAAGCTGCCAAACAGAGCAAACCAAAACATATTGGTATCAGGTTTCTCATTTCTATGGGTTTAAGGGTTCTCCTTCCGTGAAGATCATATAGTCGAGAAAAGCCTGACTATATCCTGTTTGCGGGTCTGCTAAAAATAAGAGCTCCATTTCGAGGAGTTTATCTGGCTCGTGCAGGGTATTCCCGTTTGGATCTGCAGGCTCTCCATTTACAAGGTTTGTTAGGTCGGAGTATTTCACTGAGATATGTTGCCAACCGCTTTCAAAGTCCTGAAGCTCATAGGCATACTGATCTTCTTCGGCGCCATTAAAACTTCCATCGCCATTTTCGTCTTCGCTAAAGCGGAAGAGAATGATTGCGTTTGTTATTTCATCTGGCACCCAGAGCATAAAATTAAAGTACACCTCTTCTGCGTTTGAACTCAATGGGAATGCATCGAGTCCATAGGCATCTGCATCAATGTACAGCAGACCGATCAAGAAGTCCCAACTCACGGCACCACCCAGGTCATAATAGTATTGTCCTTCTGCAGCGATCGTGTCCTGAGAAACATTAAAACTCATGTCAGCTCCAGGTTGGATCAAAGGGTCGGGCCATTTAGGATTGATGTTTCCACTTTCAAAGTCGGCAACGACAAATCCCTCATTTATCTTGGTCGCGGTGATCTCTATGGTGTCATAAATATGAGTGGAGTTGTCCAAAATATGGAGGTCAACCAGACACTTCTCATCTCTGAACATTGGAAGCTTTGTAGTACTGCCATCCCAAATTGCATTACTCGCATCCATGGCTCTTGAGGATTGGCTAATAACTTTCTGCGCATTGGACTCCAGGCCTGTTATGGTAAGCTCCCAGGAAGCTAACTTGTTGAAAGCAGCAGTAAAAACGACGCTTTGATTGGTGAAGTCGACCTCCTTTCTTGATATTTCAAAATATTCTGTAAATTCAAAATCAGCATACAGATCCAGGAGTTGCGGACCTTCAGGCTCATCAGCTCTTTCACAAGAGAATACGGTAGCTAGAAGACCTGCAATAATTGCTATGCTTAATAATCTCTTCATGACCTTAGAATTTTAAGTTATATAATACCGCCACGCTATTCATTCCATTAGACGGTCTTGTGTTATTTCTGTGATCAGCCTGATAATCGTTCCATAGTATACTTAGGCTGGATTTCTTTGAGAATTCATAGCGAGCTCCGAAGATCACCAGGCTCTCGCTCATATCAACATCAAACCGGGTGTAGTTGACGATCTCCTGATACTGATTTCTCACTGCCAGGTATTCATTTCCCACTGACTGAAGGTTTCTATAGCTTGCCATGAGGAATCCCTTCTTAATGAACTCCAGGTCGAGAGCGAAGTCCATTGAGTTGTTCTGAAGCTTGACCTGCTCAAACTCGAAACTACTATTGCGCTCTGTTTGCTCTGTCCACATCGAGGCAGATAACTTGATCTGCTTATCCCAATTACCCAGGAACTGGTTCACGTAAAGATTGGCTTTGATGCGGCCGTAGAGGTAGTTCTTTAATTCAGCCGTTCCCTGACCAACCACTTCCGTGAGCATTCCTCCATTCAAGCCAATGTCCCATCGTTTCTTTTCGTCTTTTTGAGAAAGGTCTGCCACAAAGCCCTGTCGGTTCGGGGTGGCCTCACCGTAAGGCATCACATTACCATAAGAAGGGTTGTAGGCCCCTAAGCCCGTGTTGAGTGTTGTATTGTAAATAGAACCATCCCTAAGCAGATCCAAAAGCCCGATGCTTCTTACAAGACGTTCATTCCCATACCTGCCGTAAGATAGCGGAATGGAGTTGTAGTCGAGACGTCTGGTTTGAGCCCCCGGACTAAAGAAGTTTGGGCCAACATTCTTATATCGAATTTTTAGTTCCAAACCCAATGGTTTGTAACTAGCCCTTACCCCAAGATCGAGAAAATAGTCTTCGACAATGGGTGCGTTGGTATCGTTTCTTACGGTCATACTGGCGTTTCCCAGTTCTCCCATTAGGCCAAGAAGCATATCATCATTCTCATATTTTAAATCATAGGTCGCCGTCATCACCGGATTCACAAGTGCATTGCTATCCGTTGCTGTCCCCAACAGGTCGAACATGTTAACATAGTTGGCGCCAAGACTTAAGTACTTACTCTGAACAAGTGTAATGTTTCCGCCTCCATAAAGCCGCTCATTCAAAGTGGTGAAGTTTGAAGGGTTTTGTCTGCTGATAAAGCCGTTAAACTGAATTTCAGAAATATATTTTTTGAATTCCAAACCGAAGTCTATAGCCGCCCCTTGTTGTCTCCATGAATTTTGAAAGTCATAAAAAAGGTCGTAGTCCAGTATTTCCTGGTAGATGTCGGTATAATCAAGCATGGCGTAATCAAGGTCATGCTCTGGGTTTCTTAGGGTGTATGGAGTCAATTTATAGTTAATGTCTCCGATCTGATAGCGAATGGAGTTAGCAATGATTCCTTTCAAATAGAGCTGCCTTACATCAAATGTCACCCCACCAGACCAAAATCCACCATAGTCGTTTCTCACCCTCACCATACCATGAATGAATGTGTTCTTGTTCGGTTGAATGTTTGCTGCCAGGTCGACCAGCGTATGACCTGAGTTCTCCCTTGCTGGAGAGACCGTATCGCCCGCCGACCTGAATTGATCGAAGAACAGGACATTTCTCGCCTGACCTGAGAGCCAGATGCGCTTTCCCTTTTGTTGGGCGAAAGCTGATTGCAGAGCTATGGTCGCTATGATGCAAATGATTAGTTTCTTCATCAGAATGCTACTTTGATTTCTAAAATGGTTTCCTGGCCGGCGAATTGATCTTTTACAAAACTTCTGTCTTCAAAAGAGAAGAAACGGTGTCTCAAATAGAGTCCGGCATTCCTTCCCAAGTCGTAATCAAAACCAAATCCAATTCCTCTTCCTTCCTGGTTCCTTGGTCTTCCTGTTTCTATGGAGAGTTCGGTATCATAGTTACCAAGAATTCGTTCGTAACCCAGATATCCAGACACGATCAGTCTTCTCCAAACCTGATAATAAAGCTCAAGTTCATTGCTATAATGCCTTAAAAATGCCTCCTCAGTAAATACTACCCTTGGGGATAGTCTTTCCTGTACTGATTGATACCTACACAATAGATTCACATATAAAAGTCGATGGAAAAGGCTGGTCTTATATTTAGCCTGAACCTCAATTGTGTTAAAGCGCTTCAGACTGGTTGGGATTCCCAAACTATCGTTGGTCAGACTCATGGTCTCAAAACTATCTCTGAAGATATCTGATTGGCGTCCGTAAGGACCGACGCCAGTGGGGAATGTCCATCTCCAAAACCTCGATCTCGTCAACTGATTTACCGGATGATTGAAGGTGATCAGGTTATTGAATGCCTGCATTTCCGAAGCAATTCCATTGGCCAAACTCAATTTTAGATCATTGATTTCGTACTCGAGGTTGATATTCACTCCCTGGCGATTATTGGTCATTAATCCAATTGGGACCAGTGGACTTGCAAATGGTTGAAGAATGGCAGAGCTTCCGATGCTACCAGCAGGAATATCATTGGCCGAAGCTTCTTCAATTGCTGTATTCCAGTAGATGGCATTGTTGTTTACTATCCCTGGACTCACGCGATAGAGCTGCAATTCGGCAGGTATTCTTTTTGTAACAAATGGAAATCTGAGTTTAAGATTGATCGCCTCGGCCCAATCAAGATCATGTACTGGGCTAAAATATTGTCCAGCACCCACTTCTGCGTCAAAGCCCCAATCCCCTTTCATGTATTGCATCTGACCCGTTAAAATGTTGAATCCAGCGACTCCACGTCCCAGGCTATCAAGAAAAACTCTGTTATTTAAGGAGTTCAAGCTCGTTTTTAATCCGCCAAAATTTCTGGAAAGCTTACCACCATATGATGTGTTTGGGCTAGGGTCGAAGCCCCCATTTAATTCTGTTTTACCCACAATGGCTAAAAGGGAAAAATCTCCGGGTAAGTCATTTGCTCGAATAGTTAGACCCTGAAAAGCACGCTCACCCCATCTGGTATCCTGATTGATATTTCCCTGAGCGTAAAAGGTCTCGTAGCGATCGTCGATGGTTGAGGTAACCGGATCCCATGGGTTCCTCTCAAATAACATGAATCGATTGTACCCCCTGAATGAGGCCAATGTGAGGTCTGAAATACTCAGCCATTGAGTTCCTCCAAGCGTAAATCCGAAGTTTCCTTGATCCGTACTAATCGCACCGGTAGTGCTGATTCCCAGAAGTAAGCCCATAGACTGACCGGGTTTTGATGTTGCGATGATCGGATTGAAGATATTTGGCCTTTGTCCAGTAGGAATCTTTGCACCATACGCCGGACGTACATTTCCTTCCAAAAATTGAAAGGCGTAAAGGTCGAATGTCCAAAATGCGTTCCGGGCAGGACGCCCAGAAAAGTTCATGGTCATGTTGGGAAGCTGGCTATCGTCACCAATAAAGAGTGTCCGGGGTCGCTGAATCTCCTGACTTGCCTCATTGAGCAAGTATAGGGTTGACATATTCAAATAGGTCCCAAAAAATCGATATTCACCAGAAACATTGAATTTGTAAAGGCCATCGGGAGCGCTTTTAGGGAAAGCACCCACTTTTGAGACCGATTCGAGTTTCCTGGTGTAGTCTTCCACTGGCTCTTCCTGCGCATGGATCTCTGCAATTGACATGATCCAAGTCAAAAGGACTATTGCAGCACTAATGAAGATTATGCGAATACGATCCATATGATGAAGATGAGGGTTAGTACCACCCCGCTTAACAGCAGGTTAATTTTTTGACCCTGGAGCTGCAATGCCCCTGGGGAAATGACCAGTTGATCGATCTCTTTGTTGTTGGAAGTATGATTCATAGATCCAAACCACAATACCAATGAGCAAATCGCGAACAGTACCAAGGCAAAGTGGAGAAAATTGATATCTGAATAATAGTGCAGTGGACCTGTTAGGCTCGCTTTGTTCAATTCAAGAATTAGGCGCAATACACCTAGAACAAGTCCAGTGATCAGGGCCCATTTTGCACCGCGTTCATTGACCTTTTTTGTGAACACACCAATAAGGAACAAAGCCGCAACTGGCGGAGAAATATATGCTTGAATGCTCTGCAGCTTTTGAAAGAGTCCGCCTTCAATAAGCCGCATAAATGGAATCCATGCAAGACCAAGACCGATAAGAAGCACGGTGGATCCCTGACCAATTCTCACCAGAACTGAGTCGCTAGAATTTGGATACCATTTTTTGTAGATGTCGAGTGTAATGAGTGTTGAGCACGAATTAAAGACGGATGATAATGAACTCATTAAAGCCGCAATAAGGCCAGCAACGACCAAACCCTTTAATCCCGATGGTAAGAGTGCCATGGTTAGCATAGGCAAGGCGGCATCGTACTCTGGTTTTCCATTGATCACTGGAAACTCAAAGTTGGCACCCGGGCTGCTAACTAAAGCAAAAGCGAGCACTCCGGGTAAAACGAAAATAAAGATCGGTAAGAGCTTAAGGAAGCTGGCAAAAATGGTCCCCTGTCTTGCATGGTTCAGGTTTTTTGCCGCCAACACTCTCTGAACAATAAACTGATCGGTACACCAGTACCAGACTCCAAGAATGGGCGCGCCAAATATGATTCCGGTCCAGGGGAAATCAGGATCACTAGCTGGTCTCCATAAGCTTAGGTGACTATTGGTGGTGAGTGCCTTCACTTGCTCCCAGCCTCCGAGTTCACTTAGGGCAAAATAAGTGAGCGCAACGCTTCCGAGGAAAAGCACGATGAGTTGCATGAAATCAGTGTAAACCACGGCTTTCAAACCGCCAAAAAGGGTGTAAACTCCAGTTATGAGCACAACAATTATCGATCCTGTCCAAAAGTCTATACCCAATAAAGTGGTAAAAATGATTCCTCCGGCAGCTATCGTAACGGAGATCTTGGTAAGAATGTAGCCGGCAATGGATATATATGAAAGGTAAGATCTCGACCAGGAGCTATACCTTCTTTCGAGAAATTCCGGCATGGTAAATACCCCCGACCTGAGGTAGAATGGCACAAAGAGCCAGCCTAACAACATCAGCGCAAATGCCGCCAAAAGCTCAAATTGTGCGGCAGCAAAATCGCCAGAAGCACCTGCCCCAGCAAGTCCTACAAGATGCTCAGTTCCAATGTTAGACGCAAAAAGTGAGGCTCCGATCACCAACCACGACAAATTCTTTCCTCCCAAAAAGTAAGCAGCAACCTTTCCGCTTTTTCCCTGGTCGCTCTTTCTTTCCACCAAGGTGATATAGAGAACGATCACGAATAGGATCACGAAATAGATCGCGACCACTGAATAATCTAATATGTCAAGCTTGTTTTCCAAACTGATCAATCATAGCTAGGCTTTAGTTCACGTTGTTTCATTTTCACAAAACTCCCTGAATCGCCATCGTTTGGCAACACATAAAATGGAATATTGGCGTATGCCACCTTTTTCTCCTTGTTCTTGGCATATAAGAACAATCGGTAGGAGCCTTCCCTTTTCGGAGCTTTGACCTCCGCAGTGTTTCCCCTGGCTTTTTTGATCAGGGTATAGAGTGCTTCGGGTTCCGACTCAGCATCACCACCAGCCTTTATATAATCGCTCTCCGGAACTACCTCCCAGATGTAATCCAATTTCTGCCCGAAACTCTCTACGAAGGCTTTTGCATCATAGGTTTTTCCTGCTTTCAGGTAAACGCTTTCTTTTCTGGTTTTTTCATCCAATAACAAACTGTCCATTCTTGGGGCTTTGTTTTTAGGTGACTCCCCCTGCCAGACGCGATATACTGCATCAAATGTCTCGGTGCGCTCTCCGTCTTTGGTGAAGATCCCATACCAGGTTGAAGTTGTTTCCTGCTTTTGTCCCCATAAAAAGACATAAGAGCCGATACAACTTCCTTTATACTCCTTGATGTATTTGGTAAACCTCTCTGTGTAAACCTCCGCTTTTTCTTTGCTACTCTGCTCAATTGGGACACCCCACTTTGTTTTTTCTACTTCCCAGTGTCCTGTTGGGCCCCACTCAGTGATCATCCATGGACCGGTCCAGCCATTCTTATTGATAATGTCTGGAACCTTGTTGATCTCTCCATAGGTATTGACCGACAGAATATCGATATCTGGGGCTCGCTCCCTGATCAAACTGATCTCGGATGAGTCGATTCCTGCTGTTACGGTTGTTGTAGGATGATTTGGGTCAACTTCATGGATCATTTTGGCAATGTCCTGAATAGCGTACCATACTTTGGTGTTCGAGTAGAAAAGGTCCACCTCATTTCCAATTCCCCATAAAAGAACAGCAGGGTGGTCTTTGTACTTCCTGACGATTTTCGTGAATCGTTCCAGTTGAGCGGCAACAGCTTGCTCATCGTTGTAATCAAAGCCATGACGCTCATGACCGACCCAGAGTCCAAACATGACCGTAAGGCCTTTTGCATGAGCTTTATCCAAGATCTTTCCTGCTTCAGAGGCACTCCAGGTCCTTATTGAATTTCCTCCAGCCTCGATGACTTGATCCAAATACTCACTCCCTCCAGCACCTTTTATGTAGTAAGGCTCTCCACCTCTGGTCAGGCTGTAACCATTCTCAGTCTGAATCACCTTCACTGGGACTACCTGTGCCATCAGAAAACCACAGTGAAGCCAGCCGGCTATGAGCAGGACCAATATTTTC
>CBFHWY010000011.1:0-44690 GCA_965659675.1 Salibacteraceae bacterium
GCCAGAGGCCGACATCAAGTGAACAAAACTCTCCATGGTATTTCTGTGAAAGTTGTGCACTCTTTTCGCTTTATCTTCCACAACCAGCCCTTTGATCAGTCTGGGGTCTTGAGTAGCCACGCCAGTTGGGCAGCTATTTGCATTGCATTTTAAAGCCTGAATACAGCCAACAGCTAACATCATGGCGCGTGCTGAATAACAGGCGTCTGCTCCAAGGGCGATGGCTCTGGCCATATCAAATCCGCTAATGATCTTACCTGATGCGATCAATCGGATGTCCTTTTTCAAATTATATCCTGTTAGCTGATTATGAACGTAAGAAATGGCATCTCTCAAAGGAGTTCCCAATGAATTGGAGAATTCTACAGGAGCTGCTCCTGTTCCTCCTTCTCCCCCATCCACAGCTATATAATCGGGTTTTATTCCTGTTGTTATCATAGCCTGAACGATCTCCTCAAACTCATCTTGTCTACCCAGACATAATTTGATTGCAATAGGTTTTCCACCGTAAAGCGATCTCAATTGATCTATGAACTTCATCATCCCTTCTGCATCGCTGAATGCGGAGTGAAATGGTGGAGAGTGCACGTCGGTATGAGGCTTCACCCCTCTTATCTCAGCAATTTCTTCTGTATTCTTTCCCGCGGGGAGAATTCCGCCATGACCTGGTTTAGCTCCCTGAGATAGTTTGATCTCGATCATTTTCACCTGATCCAAACTTGCCTTCTCCTTAAATTTATCCGGATTGAATTTCCCGTCTACAGTTCGGCAACCGAAATAACCAGTTCCAATTTGCCAAATGAGGTCCCCGCCATGTTCTTGGTGATAGGGTGAAATAGCTCCTTCTCCTGTATTGTGGGCAAATCCCCCAAAATGAGCTCCTTTGTTCAGCGCCATAACCGCATTGCTGCTCAGGGAGCCGTAGCTCATGGCCGAAATATTCAACAAACTCGCGAGATATGGTTTCCTGCAATCAGGTCCGCCAATATTCACTCGAGGATCTGCCCATATTTGCTCATGATGGATCGGGTACATGCTATGCTCAAGCCATTCATATCCGCTTTCGTAGACGTTCATTTGGGTGCCAAAGGGTGTGGTATCAGAAACGTTCTTGGCCCTTTGATAAATAAGAGAGCGAAATATTCTGCTCAGAGGTCGTCCCTAAGTATCTGTCTCTACAAAATATTGCATGATCTCTGGACGGATCTCTTCAAGTATATATCTGAAATTACCAATAACAGGAAAGTTGCGTCGTATGGCTTGTCTGCTCTGGGAAATGTCGAGAATTCCAATGATCACCAGTGGCCCTACGATAACAAACCACCACCAATGCATTGGGTTAAAGAAAATCGCTGAGAGAGAGATTGCGGCAATTAGCGCAAAAGAGATCAGGAAAAAGAGCTGACGAACCATAATGCAGATTTATCCTACTAAGTAAGAAAACCCTCCTGAATTTCGGTTCTACTTTATGAAGAATTAGGAATTATTGTTTTAATCGCTCCCGTATAGCGCTGAGAGTTTCTATTGGCTGATCAACGATTGCTGCGTTGGCTAACCATGAAGGTACACTTCCACCGGGGTCTGAGAAAACCTCATATTCAATTTTGATCATGCCATCTTCCATTTTCGTTAGTACCCACTCTGAACGTGTCTCTGAAATACGCACCACATCTGGTTTTTCCTCAACATATCCATCAATCGCTTCAATATAATAGCGCCTGGTGTTCTCCTGAAAGTCAAAAACAGTCTTATAAACGCCATCTCTATCATCCACTGGCCATGGAGAATCAACTAAAGAGTAATATATCTGAAACTCGCCCTCCTTTTCATCGATCAACTTAGCTCCGGCATTGTTGGGAAAAACCTCGTGATGAATTGAATGATCCGTCAGGATCTGATGAATTGATTCGAAATCTGTGTTCAGCGTGATGATACCTTTGAAGGCTTTAAAGTCAGATATGGGATTATCTTTTATATAAACCTGAATTCCATCCTTTTCCTCCACAAGCTCCCAATTACGCTGTGCAAATGAGCTTGTGAAAGAAAATAAAAGGATGAGAAAGAATAGAACACTATGCATGCAGTAAAAACAGTAGTTCTCTGTTCTTGTTTAACTTAAAACACCTTTTTAAGTAGCACACCTTCTTCGTTTTCGACTCGGATCAAAACGGGTTGAATGCTTTGCAGGTCGAACCTGGAAGTACCTTGTTTGGAACGACCGCGGACAAGAAGCTGGCCAGCGAGGTTATAAAGCTCGTAAGAAAACTCCTCTGAGTTCTTTGTCTTCATCATAAGCTCCTGATTCGTTCTAACAAACTGGAAACTAGACTTATCTAAAATTCTTGCTGAACTAGGGATAGGCAAACTTTCGATCTCAAAACTATACTGCTTCAAACAGGCATTTGCATCGGTGAGGTCCAGGACATAGGTTCCGGGACAAACATTCACCAAAGAGTCTGTTGTTGTGGCGTTGCTGTCATTCCAGAGATAAGTGTATCCAGATGTTCCACCCGAAACAGATACCATGACCTTGCCTTCACATAGGTCAGGGCGCGAATCTACTGTAGTGAAAGAGTCTAGTTGTAAACTATCTGGTTGGCTTACCAAAGAACTGATCGTGTCAAAGCAGCCAGCAGAATCCGTTACCGTGACTTTATATGAACCCGCTGACAAGCCGTTGATCTCATTCGTATCCAAAGCGCTAGCCGACCACTGATAACTGTAAGGCTCAATTCCATTAATGGCATTCACATTTAGCACACCATTTTGGTCGCCATAACAATCAAGTGAAAATGAGTTCATAGCCAAAACTGGTGTACCTGAGCTACTTACACTATCCGTGAATGTCGCTGAACACATCACTGAATCCGTTACCGTAACACTTATGGCTCCGGCAAACAAAGAATCGAGCATCATCGTGGTATCACCAGTTGACCATAAATAAGTGTAGCTACCCAGCCCGCCCGAGAGATTAGAGATCTGAGCACTACCAACACCTCCAGCGCAAAAATCTGGATTGGTACTCACACTCGCATTGATTGTATTGCTTATCGATTGAACCTGATATGTAAAGCTTTCAGAACAACCTGCGCTATCTGTGATGGTCAGGCTATAACTATTGGAAGCGCTGAGCTGACTGATCGTATTTGTTGTATCTCCATTCGACCAAAGAAGATCAACGGGCCCGAAGTTCCCTGACAGAGAATCCAAATTTATAAAGCCATTTGACGCAGCACAATACTCAGGTCCATCACTGGTGAAGGCCTGAAGAAGTGTGCCTGTTTGAGGAACATTAATCGTTGCACTATCTGTGCATCCATTTGCATCCGTAACCTCTACGAAATAGTTGCCCGCAGGAACACTATCCAGAACATTGCTGGAGACAGAAGGATAATTTCTCCAGACATAGGTCAATGGAGTAACGGCTCCAGTTACTGTAAGTGATACCTGGCCATGATTTGTGCCACAGGCAGCACCTCTTACGCTATTTGCAATGCTCGGGCCAGTGGCCTGATTGATCGTAACTGATTTGACCTCCTCATTTCCAGAAGCATCAGTAACCGTCACACTATAATTTCCAGAACTCAGGGAAACGGCAGTATCTCCAGAGGTACTCGTCCCAGTTGGCCATGTAATGGTATATGGTCCGCCTGAACCGCCACTAATTCCAGTGACAAAGGCGCTGGCATCGGAAGCACCAGCACAACTGGGATCTGTTTTTCCAAATGAATAGTTGATCAGAGGCAATTGAGTGACCGTGTAGGTAGTAGCATATACCTGGTCGCCGCTGGTTCCCCCGTTGTTATTTGCTGCTACACCAGCCGCGTAAAAAACGACAGAACCTACACCACTTGAAGGGGCACTCCAGGTGATGTTCCAGTTACCAGATGTAGATGTTGAGCTGTGGCGTGCGTAGCTTCTTCCACCAACTGTTGACGTATTGTAGCCAGAGCCTGAAAAACTTCCTGCCCCAGTATTTGTAGCGCCGCTTCGTACAGAAGTCACCTGAAATCCATGGATAGTTCCCCCGCTAACAGAAAGATTTAAAGTGTAGGAACTACCGGGATAGTATGAACTAAAGCCACTCAAACTGATAGAACCCGAACCACTATTTAGTGTCCCTGAATGGCATCCTGTACAGTTAGACCCTATTCTATTCGTTCTATCGATTGGAGGACTTGATGAATATTGCATCATCATTACTCCAATGCTTGCTATCGCTATTACTAGCGGAATTCTTTTTAGTTTGGTTTTCATACGAGGGGTTTGAGAGCAATAACGCAATTTTTCAGACAAAGGTTTAGTTGAACTAAAAAGAAACTTTAATCGCTTGATTTTTAATGCAAAACATAAAATAAATCCATTTTTCTTGATTACTTTCGCCAGCCTTAAATCATGTAGTTGAGAGCTGAGCTTGTCGCTTATCGGAATTTGTGGAGGCTTATCGAGTTAGGAAAACTTAATGAAGCTCAATCACGTAATTAGTACTGTGAAAAGATATCTGTGCATATCGGTAATTTTGATCCTGTCCTTTGGAGTTTATGGTAAGACCACCAAAACGAATACTGCTGGTAGTTGGACCAACGCAGGAATCTGGGATAATGGTCTACCGGGAGCTGGAGATGACGTGGTCATCAGGCACGCCATTACTTACAATACATCTTACTCCGTATCTGGAACAGGAAGTTTGACGATCAATAATGGAGGAAGCCTGATCGACGCTCCAGGTGGTTCTACTTTTGATCTAACGATCGAAAACTCTGGCCAACTAATAGTAGATGGTACATTGCGAATTGAAGGGGATTTTGAATTGAAGAATAATTCTGATCTGTTCGTTAGAAGCTGTGACACCCTGGAAGTCGGAGAAACCACTTTAGAGAATAATGGCGATATTGAAATTGATTCTTGCGCTGTATTGATCTTTAACGGGGATCTGGGTATCAAAAACAATATAGATCTGGATGCCGGAGGCTTTATTCGTGTGAATGGTGATGTAGAAATACAGAATAATGCAGAAATTTTAGGTACAGGAAACTTGTCAACAAGCGGAAGCGTTGACATAAAAAATTCTGCAGAGGTCTTTGGAAGCAAAGTTTCGTGCCCTACAGGCCCATGTTTCTATGGTACTGGATTCCCCCTATCCTTGCGATTAGTCTCTTTTAACGCTCAACCTAATGAATGGGGTTATGTTGTGCTCTATTGGAAGATCCATGATGAGGAAGACGTGCTCTACTATGAGATTCAAAAGAGTTACGACACAAAGGATTGGATTGAGATCGAACAGGTGAAGCCTGAAGGCTCAGATTCTTACAATGAATACATGGTCGAAACGGAGAGAAGCTTTGAAACGGTATACTATCGTTTATACGCCCTTGAAACTTCTGGCCGAGCTCTGACCTCAAATGTAGAAGTGATCTCTGGAAAACCAGATATCAATGAGGTTCAACCTGGTATCTATCCAAATCCGGCAAAAGATCGAATTCAGGTCAAAGGAGATGTTAGCAGTATTCAGATCATCAGCCTCGAAGGAAGAGTAGTGATAAGTACTCAAAATCCTCAAAGCTTCGACCTTTCTCAATTGTCTCCAGGTTTGTATCAGGTTAGTCTGTTAACTGCCCGGGGTGAGAATCACCACGAAACCTTGATCATCCAATAAAAAAGGGGTGAAAAAAGAAAAGGAGCCCTATTTGGACTCCTCTCCCTACCACGTTAGAAACGTAGACATACTCATACTTTAAAATCTTCTGCCCTCCGAAGAGAACTTCTATCAACTTCAAATCCAGTCCGGCCAGAGCGAACCATCTCTTTCAAGAACCCAAGCCGAACGCGAGGGAGCATTCGAATTGAGAGGATCATCATTAGGCGCTGCTTGCGCATCACCCATAGGCTAAACTCTCCTTTGTTCCCTTTCAGGAACAAACTAACTTGCTTGCACACTTCTGAGGCCTAAACCTTCTCAGATCTTAACATATCCGGTCGTCCGTTAAGAACCCTTCGAAATACACTCAAGTATAGCTTTCGCCGATGATTGTGTCAAAACACGATTTTAAAGAACTTGTAATGATTCAAATGTATTACAGCTTTGTGATTTGTCAAGGAATTTAAGCTCTCAGTTCTTCACTTTGTTTTCACCTTCGTTTTCAACAAATGTTCAAAGCATAAAAAAACCCCGATCTCTCGGGGTTATAGAACTCTTTTTAGGTTCAGCTTGACAGGTAATCAACAACTATACTTGCACAAAGCGCTAGTTGTTCCCAAATCAAGGATTACTTTGATAGCTTCACGGGAACCATTAATTTCTCCCATGCGATGACCATTTTGTCATCATCCAGCTTGATCATCATCATCTCTTCGTGTTCAGCTTTCATAGGTTTAACATTCACACGAAGTGCATCTTTGGACTCATCGTATTTATATGCTCCCCATTGTTTGCTTTCTGTATTGAAGATGATCGTCCATTCCTTCTCTGTTGGAATAGTGAACAAAGCATATTTTCCAGCGGCCAATTTTTTCCCTTCAACCATAATGTCCTTTGAGGTTTCAAAGGTGGTAGCCTCATTCGCTCCTGTTCTCCAAACCTTGTCGTAGGAAACCAGGTCTCCCCATATGGTTCTATCCTTGACAGACGGGCTGCTGTAGCTGATCGTGATATCTGAGCCTGCAACAGTACCAGTAGTGGTCTTTAATGGGCTCTTTCTTTTCTTCATGTCTTGTGCTTCCGTAGAGAGCGTGAGGCTCATCAATACTGCGAGACAAATGGAAATTAGATTTTTCATTTATTTAATTTTTGGTGAATATAGTAGTGTAAACAGTAATATGTATGTCTTGTTGCAGACCTTTTGGATTATTATTCGCAATCCTCTATACCGTCGAACAAACCTGTAGACTTGATCACTTTTTCACTTCGCCCCTTTATGTCTGAAAAGGCCGAGCCGCAGAAATCTGATTCTATGATCAGGGTCGACATGAAATTTACTCCAGAGAATTCAGAACTAGAGAAATCACATTTCAGGATCCTCGCATTGCTAAAATTCACCTCTGAAAAGTTCACTTTCTCTCCTTTAAGCAACTCCAATGAAGCTCCTCTGAAAAGAGATCGGCTAAAGTTGCTTTTGGTAAGTTCCGTAGAAGAGAATAAGCTAGAGCTAAAATTACTCGATTTAAAATCTCCTGAGCTCATATCACTGGCCTTGCTGAAGTCAGCCGACATAAAGTTCACATTCACTGCCCTTACCCCTTTTAAACTCGCATTGCGAAACTGACAAGCCAGGCAATTGGAGTTATCCAATTCTGAATCGTCCAACACTGCATCATTGAATTGTGCCGCAGTCAGGTTAGCATTCTTCAAGTTAGCTTTTCGTAGAGAAGCATGATCAAACATAACCCCAGTGAGGTTAGCTGATTCAAAGTTCACTCCATCAGCTTTTGCATAGGATAAGACCGAACCCGTAAGGTCAGCCCCCTTTAAGTTCGCTACTTTACCATCTTTAGAAAAGATTACGCTCTGCATGAAGGAACCTGAAAGCACAGCGCCACTGAAGTCTATGCCGCTTAGGTCAAGTTCACTTAGGTCAAAATTGGAAAGCGGATATCCTTTTTCAAGGGTTTCAATCACTTGCTCTCTGCTCAGATCTTGAGCAATCACATGCATCGTCATCAATGCGAAGAGCAAAGCGAACAAATACCTCATCTCTATCTCACAATTTTAATGCTTCTTTCCCCAAACTCGGAGATGAAGTTTATGAAATACACGCCTGTTGGCTGGTCAGCCAGATCAAGCTTAAGGTAGTTCTGACCTTCTGATAAGCTATACTCTCTGATCATTCTACCATGAATGTCACTCAGGGAAATACGCTCAACATTCTTGTGATCTTTCAGGTATAAACTTGTTTTCCCATCATTCGTAGGATTTGGATAAACGACTGCCTCATTAAAATGAGTTAGACCAGCTTCATTTCCAACGCTGATCTCCGCTCCACTCATGATCGTAAAGTAATCACCATCTCTGAGGTCAACCTGAGCTTCATATTTTCCATCCGCATTCATGAATAAAGGAACTGAAAAGTCCGCATTACTGAAATCATCCGACTGAGAAAACACGAGGCCCACAGCATCATCACCCGCTGGAATTAAATTAGAGTCGATGATCAGACTCACCACTCCGATCCCTGAACTTGCTGGGTCTGTGCTCGTCTCCGTAACAGCCCATGTTCTCTTTATTCTCTTATACTGAACATTAGTGGATGGCGTGTTTTCAGAAGTCCAACTTTGGATGGAATCGCCATCGTGACCGATCATCAAATAATCCCCATCAGACATGTCTGCAGGGTCCTTGATCATGATATCTCCGTCCCCTTTGGCGATATCATGGAAGTCATAGTAGTTATGACGACCGATCCCAATCAGATCATGTGGGTAATTATCAGCAAAATTGTATTTCGACTCACGTTCGAGTTCAATGCGATATCTGGTGGCCAGATAATTTGTGACGAGTGTTCTTTTCGCTTCAAATAAGTCCACATTAAAGTAGAGGAACTCCGCAAGCTTACCGTCCCCCCAGCGCTTCCAATTGTCCTTTCCGAAACGGACAAATATGGTATCATTCGGATTCCTCGGTTCAAAATCCCCAACATTATCCGGACGCTTTTTGTCGTCTAGAATAGAGAAATGTTTGCGTTGCTCTTCATTCCATTGACCTCCATATATATGTGGAACTCTAATATCGGAGGCAAAATTGCTTTCAGCACCTAAATACTGGAGCCTATCTCTTCCAGATAGTATCTCAGAACGCATGGAAGTATTGTTGTTATTCACATGTAGCACAAAACCGTTGGGGGTTCTTGCGTTGGCGATCCAACCTGAACTACTCCATTCCTGGGTATTGGAACTGGCCACCCCAAATATGGTAACATTCTTACCGACCTTTGTGATACCATCAGCGCGCATGAAGCGATTGATCGGCTTAAATTCGATGGCAGGATTTCCAGCGATGCCCATGCTGTCCACTCGAAATACAGGTTTACTGCTATCCGTATTTTGTACGGCATAGAGCCCATGCCCACTTCTATCGTACCAATACTTAACCGTATCTCCATCCAACTGAACGGGAAGGCTATCATTGCCCAAAATACCCTCATCACTTCTGAACCATGCTCTTATCGTGCTGCTATCGCCAACTCCAGCAGGGCCTAAATAACCTATCTGAGCTGGAATTTCAGTATAAAATACACGAACCTCATTGGATGATGCATTATATAATTGATCATCCTTAGCCTGGGCAATAGAGTCTGACAGACTGATCACAACTTCACCGAAATTATCAGCTTGAATTGTAGCAACGTACTTCCCTGCTCCTCCTGTGAGTTGACTTACACTTCCATTTTGGACATTGATATCAGAAGCCTCGAAACCGTCCACATCAATGCGTTTAATGTGTCTTCGGAATTCGATCTCTACCCGAAAAGTATCTGTCATGCTATGCCTTTCACGACCTATGACCTCAAGGTATGTTTGAGGATCGAAGCTGAAATAGGTAGAGTCATTATTGTACAGGTCAGATTCCCAAACTCCTCTTCCATAGGTTGATGCTTTTATTCTTGACTTAGAATGATCACCTGGGTGATAATAGATCTCAAGGTCTGTTACCCTTGCATTTTTACTCATGCCCTGATCAAAAGCTCTCCAGGCTGCTTCATCGTGCTTTTTGTAGAATACTCCAATGTCAGTTCCTAGGTAAAGGTCACTGTTCGTGGTATCAATTGCCAGCGTATATACTGGAACTCTAGGAAGGTTGTTATTCAAGAAGCTCCAATTCTGACCGTGGTCATTGGTCACCATCACTGAACGATCATGCAACAAATAAATTGTACTGTCATCTACTGGATCTGTTTCAAAGTCAGCTGAAAAAGCCACAAGTGGATAATTCAAACTCAGATCGATCCATTGCGGAGAAGCAGCGTAGATATCTGGACAATAGATCAACTTGCTTGTTGAAGACCTTCTTCGAATAGCATACATTTTCTTGTGGTCAGTTCTTGATAAAGCGATCTTCACAAAACTTCCTCCTGTATTCTTGGCAAGCCCTGAGCTAATGCTAGACCAGGTCATATTCTTGGTTTTCTCTTCCCAGAGGTTATCTGATTTCCAGACCTCTTCCCTGGCAGTGTACATCACATTGGAATCTATGGCATCCAGCACAAATGAAGTTACCCATGGACCTTCGTCTTCAGGCATTTTACAATTCTGGGCGGAGCCTATTCCTCTCAAATGGCGAACCAGTCCCCCATATTGCCAGGAGGTGTAGAAACGACCGGGGTCCTTTGGGTCAAATAGCGGCAACATGCCATCTGCACCATACACCGAATGCCATTTGGTTCCGTCATAATACTTGGATCCACAGTCCTGATATCCCTGAAGCACATGCATCGGGTCAAAAGGACTCTGACTAATACCGTAGATAGCCCCAATACCCATGTCGGTTAGATCCTCGTAGGTTCTACCCTCATCAAAGGATCTGTGAATTCCACCATCATCCGCTACCCAAAGTGATCCGTCGTGCGGATTGATCTCCAACCAGTGATTATCGGCATGAGAACCATTTCTTCGTTGCCAGGTCTTTCCTCCATCCTGTGATCTGAATAATCTCACATGACCTGCAAACAGGAGCTCAGGATTATCATTTGAAACTTCAAAGCTCGCATTGTACCAGCCTTGTGGCTCAAGGAGTACTTCAGTTGAGTCCAGTACCGTTTTGAATGAGTCAGCTCGGTTTACGGATTTCAGCACCCTATTGCGGGAAATGGCATACACAACATCAGGATCAGCTTCTGTAACTTCTATCTCATAACGCTGATCAGGAAAAACGCCATCAAACACCCATTTACGTTCCCAGGTTCCTCCTGCATCAGTAGACTTATAGATCAGTGATCCCCCCCAATAATTATAATCAGCAGCATATACTGTGTCAGGATGCCCGGGCATGAATTCAATATCTCTAAAATCTCTATTGACAGAAGTCATATTCCAGCTTGCCCCTTTATCCTCTGATCTGAAAACACCTTCATTCGTACAGGCAAGAACAATATTGTTGTTTACAGGGTGAACCAAAATCTTCCCAACTGTGAGCCCTTGAATTCCAGTGGCAGATTCTGAATAGCTCAAACCTCCATCAGTACTCTTCCAAACACCCGCCCCGTAAGACTCGTTTGCATCAGCATCACCTGTTCCTATGTACACAGTATTTGGATCAAGCGGGTCAAAGGCAATGCTAGAAACACCAAAGTTTGCCAGACTCTCATCATTGTTTCTCCAGGATCTGCCATTATCTTCGGAACGCCAAACTCCTGCGCTTGGTGAGCCTACCAAAACAATATTCGGGTCTGTTGGATGAAAGGCAATACTTGTTAAACGCCCAACACCTCGGTATATATTGTCTTCCCGCATAGGTCCGATCTCTATCCAATTTCCACTGCGTGAACGAGCGGCTTGTTTAGACCAGTATCGATTTGCTTCGTCTAAAACCTCATTGGTATTGATGAGCCTACCATCAGGTTTCTGACGAAATGCCGCCCAGTGCTCCCATCGTTTGAAGATCTTGTAACCTGAGTGAGGAACATGTTTTTTACCTTGCATTTCAGCCTCAAATGCAGCGCTGATGTCAGCGAGCTTTGCATTTGGGTCCGACATCATTTCGACCCAGGATTGCTGGGAATAAAGACCGCTAATAACTGAGAATAGTATTGCGGTAAGAACTAGTTTCTTAATGAACATATATCTTCGAAGATTCATTGAAATCTGCATTTCGCAGCTGGAGCAAATATACTCCTTGTTCAAGATAACGCAGATCCGCCTTAAAGGTTGGATGATTTGAGTCATAAACTTGCCTTCCCGAAAGATCGAGCACTTTAATTGTCCCGAGCTCATTAAGTTCGATGAAGCCATTTTTGAACGCGTAATTCCGATTTTTTTCTTTTGGCTTTAATGAGCTTGTTAACCAGGTGTTGGCATCCATAATACTTGCTTCATGATATTCACAGGCTGCAAAGAGGCTAAGCGTTATCCTGTAATTTGGATAAGTGCTGCGATCCCCAGGAAGATCAAACACCAAACGATGAATCGTATCAATATGCTGAATAGTCACAGTATCATTAGTCCCATAAACTTCGAGTTTCCAGTTGTAGCGCGATAGTCCAGAATCTACAGCAGTGACTTCAACTCCTTTCCCATCCAATTCATGCTGATGTATAAATGCAGGATCACTGATCCGAAACTCTGTGGTATCAATCCTCCAGGTTGACAAGCTATCTAGAACTACTCTACTTGCCATGCTTTGTATTGCAAAGGCATCTGCAGCACCTAAACCAGGATCATAGAAAGTGGTGGCCTCCTTGTGGAACATACTTGAATAGAAGGTGCAGGCAGCAAGGTAGGATCCAGCTAAGGAAGGATGACTACCATCTGAAACATAAAGCTGAATATTTGGAAAAGAATCCCTCACCTGTTTCCAAACAGCACCCACAGGTGCCACCTCAGCATCATTTTGATCAGCCATCAGGAGGTATGATTCCCGCAGTCTCTTTTGCATTCCTTCATAAGTGCATATTGGCGGATAGTTGGGGCAGTTGAACTGATCACCATTCTCTCTTCCCCAGGTCATAAAGAACATGGTTCTGATACAGGTATCTATAGAATGAATAACACTATCTAGTTGCCGGGCATATGGCAATGTTTGAGCGGCAACCTGGCCAGGCGAAAAGCTTGGTTCCTGACTTTGAGCCTGAATGACCACATAGTCGTAACTTTTTTGACTGACACGAGCGTGAAATAGAGCAAGGTCACTAGCATGTCCACTAAGCGTCTGCCCTCCTGGAGTGTAAGCGTCGTGGATGAGCATATCACCCTTATCAAGGGCGATATTGCTGATCAAAGAAGGCAAGTTGTTGCTTGCGGTATAGCTATTCCCAAAGAAAACGACCGAGATGGTATCCTGAGAGAACAAAGTGGCCGGTAGGCAGAAGAATAGAAGTAAGAGCTTTTTCATGGCTCCAAAATACGCTTAATATCTGGCGGGAAGTAAAGTGAACTCTTCATCACCTTACCATCTTCACGGTAAATGGGTTCACCGTTTTCATCCAACTTCGACATGTTCGATCGTTGTATCTCTTTGTATACTTCTTCAATCTTATACTGCAGCCCATGAGAAAGGATGGTTCCACACAGTATATAAAGCATATCTCCAAGAGCATCAGCTATTTCAACAAGATCACCATTTCTGGCAGCCTCCAGGTACTCTTCATTTTCTTCGTGCATCAGGCGATGACGAAGTTCAATGACATCCTTTGATAATTTGGCGGTAGGCTCCTCCTTATTCTCTATGCCAAAGGCCTCATGAAACTCCTTTACAAAATTTATGGTGTCGTGTAGTTTTAGCGGATCTTTCTCCATTTCTTCTAGTTTGCTTCAAAGTTATCAGCTTGTCCACATTTTGGGTTCTTAGCAAAACGAGAAATACTAACATCTTTTTAGCCAATGCGATCGGCATGGATTACACTTCTATTTTATATCAGAAAATATTGTAATCGAATGATTTAATAACTACTTTTGCAGCCTTTTTTAGGGGATTGCACAGAGCGGGATGTGCTATGTTAAATTACTTTCATCTGCCCGCAGGGATGAAATACAAAGAATGATCTAGATGTCAGAAGATCAAAAAAAGGCTGAAGAGAGCAAGGAAGTGAAGAAAGCTCCAGCAAAAGAAACTTCAGCTAAAACAGAGAAAAAGACCGAAACCAAATCGGCAAAAACTTCTGAAAAAGAAGTAAAAACAGAGGCTAAAGCCCAAAAATCTGAGGATAAGCCCAAAACAGAATCCAAATCTAAGAGCAAGGCCAGCGCAAAAAAGACTGAAAAGAAGTCTGATGCAAAATCTGACTCCAAGGCAGAAGAAAAAACTGCTAAGGCTGACGAAAAGAAAACTGAGCCAGCTAAAGCTGAGGACAAAAAAGATTCCAAAGAAAAGTCTGAGGAAAAGCCAAAAGCTCGCGCAAGAAAAAGCTCCAAGAAAGTTGACGTTGAAGCTGAGTCAAGCAATGATGATACTCCAAAAGCAGAAGGAGAAACCAAGGAGGAAGAAGCTACTGCAAAAAGAGAGTTTCCATCAATAGAGGATACTGAACCAGTTGACTATGAAAAGGTAAATCCTATTGAAGGATTTGATTGGTCTGCCATTGGAAAACGCGATGATGCCTACACGGAAGCTGAGCGCGCTGAAATGGAAGAAGAGTACAACGAAAACCTTACTACGATCGCGGAGAATGAAGTGATCGAAGGAGTTGTTGAAAGCATTTCTAAAAAAGAGGTTGTCATTAACATCAACTATAAGTCTGATGCTGTGGTTCCTACCAATGAATTCCGCTATAACCCAGATCTTAAGATCGGAGATAATGTGGAGGTCTATGTAGAAAGCATGGAGGACAAAGACGGTCAACTTGTATTGTCTCACCGCAAGGCGCGCACAATGAGAGCCTGGGAAAATGTCAACAAGGCACTCGAAACTCAGGAGATCGTTAAAGGATTTATTAAATGTAGAACCAAAGGTGGTTTGATAGCAGATGTATTTGGTATCGAAGCCTTCCTTCCAGGTTCACAGATCGACGTGAAGCCTATTCGCGACTATGATCAATATGTCGGTAAAACCATGGAATTCCGTGTTGTGAAGATCAACCAGGAATTCAGAAACGTGGTTGTATCGCATAAAGCACTGATCGAAGCAGAGCTCGAAGAGCAGAAAGTGGAGATCATGAAGAAACTTGAAAAAGGTCAGGTACTCGAAGGTGTTGTGAAGAACATTACATCTTATGGAGTATTCATCGACCTTGGCGGTGTAGATGGTTTGATCCATATCACCGATCTTTCATGGGGAAGGATCAACCACCCAGAAGAGGTGGTTTCACTTGATGAAACTGTTAAGGTGGTTATCCTTGACTTTGACGACAACAAGAAGCGTATCGCTCTTGGTATGAAGCAACTTCAGGATCATCCATGGGATAACCTTGACGACAACGTAAATGTTGGAGATACTGTTAAAGGTAAAGTGGTTGTACTTGCCGACTACGGTGCCTTCGTTGAGATAAGCGCCGGTGTTGAAGGACTTATCCACGTTTCAGAGATGTCTTGGTCGCAGCACCTAAGAAGTGCTCAGGATTTCTTCTCTGTAGGTGACGAAGTAGAAGCGGTAGTTATGACCCTTGATCGCGAAGAGCGCAAGATGTCACTGAGTACACGTCAACTTACACCAGATCCATGGGAGGATATCGAAACCAGATTCCCTGTTGACTCTAAGCATACGGGTAAGGTTACCAACCTTTCGAACTTTGGGGTATTTGTTGAATTAGCCGAAGGAATCGACGGATTGGTTCACATCTCAGACCTTAGCTGGTCTAAGAAGATCAATCACCCTTCTGAATTCACGAAAGTGGGAGACGACATCGAGATCGTTGTACTGGAAATCGACAAAGAGAATCGTCGTTTGAGCCTTGGACACAAACAATTGGAGGAAAATCCATGGGATGTGTTTGAAACAGTATTTACTGTAGGGTCCATTCACGAAGGAACGATCAGCCAGATGGTTGATAAAGGAGCGCTTGTTACACTGCCATACGGTGTTGAAGGATTTGCTCCCGGACGTCACCTTGTGAAAGAAGACGGCAAAATGCTCGGTGCTGATAACACTGGGGAATTCATGGTGATCGAATTTAAGAAGGATGCGAAGAAGATCATCGTGTCACATTCTAAGATCCATGAAAACAAAGCCAAAATTGAAGCTGGCGAAAAAGTAGAAACCAAACGTCGTTCTACTCGCTCTGCAAGCAAGGCTGTTAAGAACATCAATGAGAATATCGAGAAAACAACACTCGGTGACCTTGATGCACTTTCTGCACTGAAATCAGACATGGAAAAAGAAGAAGGCGAGAAGAAAAAGAAGAAGTAATCTCCCATCTTTCAAGGCTCAAGCCCCGTCTAAATTCAACTTCTGAATTGGCGGGGCTTTTTTTGTCCAAATTTGTTTACTGTAAGATTCCATGAGCGACACGAAAAAAAAGGCTTTTGTAAAGAACTGGTCGCAAACCAGAAAGATGGGCAAAACACTCTACATCATAAAGAATGGCCTGCTGTGGGGAATTGTGACATTCCTCCTGTTTAAAGGACTCAAGGTCATTTTCAGCGATGAATATGCACTGAGCAACATTTACGAGGAGATCCAGGGAGTCAGATGGTGGGTAGAACTATCCCTTTTGACCTTGATTGGAGGTCCCATCTACGGCATCATCACCTGGCATATCTCCGAAAGATCATTTAAACGCATTCTCAAGGAGATGAAAAAGGATCATGATTTCTTTAAAGATATAGAGTCTTGAACATTGCTTACTTATATTTGCAAACGAAATGAGATCGAGGCTACTGCTTGATGCACCCCAGTTCAAAGTCACAATAGAAAGACTCGCTCATCAGGTCATTGAATCTTTTCAGGATTTTTCAGAAGTAGTATTTATCGGTCTTCAACCCCGTGGAGTCTATCTTTCCAGAAGGCTAAACGAAAGGCTTAAGGCAATTGAGCCTAAGACATCCTTCCAGTTTGGAGAGCTAGATGTGACCTTTCACAGAGATGACTTTCGGCGCCGGGATGAACCCCTCTCCCCTCTTCCAACCAATGTAAACTACTCCATCGAAGGTAAAACGGTTGTACTCATTGATGATGTTCTTTACACAGGAAGAACCATTCGAGCAGCGCTGGATGCGCTTATGGACCTCGGAAGACCTCAACGCGTTGAGCTTATGGTGCTCATCGACCGACGTTTTAGCCGGCAGCTTCCCATTGAAGCAGACTTTATTGGAAGAACCATCGACTCCATCGACTCAGAACGTGTTGATGTAAAATGGCAGGAAAGCGACAATAAAGATGAAGTTGTACTCTATAAAATGAAAAATGCATGACTAAAGATCTGAGCGTTGAGCATTTACTTGGGATCAAAGACCTTTCAAAAGAAGACATTGAGCTCATCTTCTCAACCGCTGATCATTTTAAGGAAGTCATTAATCGACCAATCAGAAAGGTTCCTTCCCTAAGGGACATTACCATCGCCAATCTATTTTTCGAAAACTCTACCAGAACCAAACTCTCTTTCGAACTTGCAGAAAAACGACTAAGCGCTGATGTGATCAACTTCTCTGCGTCTTCAAGTTCAGTGAGTAAGGGCGAAACACTAGTTGACACTGTGAACAATATTCTCGCCATGAAGGTGGATATGATCGTGATGCGTCACCCAAACCCAGGAGCGCATCAATTTTTAGCCAGAGAAGTAGACTCAAGGATCATCAATGCTGGAGATGGCGCTCATGAGCATCCAACACAGGCACTTCTAGACACTTATTCAATCAGAGAAAAATTTGGTGACCTCAAAGGGTTGAAAGTTGCCATTGTAGGAGACATCACTCATTCAAGAGTGGCTATATCGAACATCTATTGCTTGCAAAAACTCGGAGCGAAGGTCAGGGTTTGCGGTCCCCCTACACTGATCCCAAAATACATCTCCTCTCTTGGAGTTGAAGTGAGCTATGATCTGGTAGACACGTTAAAATGGTGCGATGTGGCCAATATGTTGCGAATCCAGCTTGAGAGGCAGGAAACACAGTACTTTCCATCCTTAAGAGAATACGCATTACAATATCAACTCAATACTGAGGTATTGAATAAGGTCAGAAAGAACATCACCATTATGCACCCTGGCCCAATCAATAGAGGAGTGGAAATCACCACCGAAGTTGCAGATTCTGAGCACTCTATCATTCTGAACCAGGTAGAGAACGGAGTGGCTACGCGCATGGCTGTTATTTATCTGCTTGCCGACAAGATCAAACGATGATCAAATTTCATAAATTTGATTTATGGAATATCTGATCGAAAAAGGTGACAAGTTCACAACGATCACTTTTAAAAGTGATGAACTCAATAATGCTGTTGCGCCAGATCTCAAGGATGATATCATCAGGCTCACCGGTGAACAAAACGTGAACATCATTTTGGATCTTGGAGAAGCCAAGTATTGCGATTCTTCTGGATTAAGCGCCTTAATCTTTGCCAATCGCCTTTGCAGAGATAATGGTGGACGGCTCGTGATCTGCTCATTGCAGGATATGGTGGCCAAACTTATCGAGATATCTCACCTAAACGACCTTTTAAAGATCACTCCTACTCTTCCCGAAGCTCAGGACTTCATTATGATGGAGATCCTGGAAGATGAAATCAAAAACTCATAAGATGAAAAGCTTTTTAATTCTTTGCGCAGGAATGATCTGTGCTGTTTCTATTCAGGCTCAGTGTGTGCCAGATACTACATACTCTGGTCCGGGTTTCTACACAAATGATGGTGATAGCACCCTTGATATTGCCCATTTGAACGGAGCATATTCTGAGAATATCACCCTATATGTTCCCAACATGTATGACATTGGAGGCTTTAATGTAAGTGTGGATAGTGTTAAGATCGAGGGAATTAGTGGGCTACCCGATGGTATTGGAAGCGCCTGTAATCCAAGCAATTGTTTTTGGGTTGGAGGAGACACGGGTTGCGTTTTGATCTCTGGAACTCCGACAAATAGTGCTCAGCTCAGGAATAACCCGCTCACCATATCGATGCGTTACTTTGGTCTGGGCACCTCCGTTTCTGAAAATGTCAATATTTTCAGTATCGAATTAGTAGACACAACGCAAACCAACACTTCGATCACTGATGTTAGGCTTGAGACCGGCATCAAACTTTATCCGAATCCAGCCAGCAACAAGCTTAACATTATACTCGGCCCTGATGTGGATGTTCAGGATCTTCACATCATCAACATCACAGGTCAAACCGTTTGGCTAAATGAAGGTCAGGAACACGAGTTTATCAGCATCAATACTAGCAAACTGCCTGCAGGCTTATATTTTGTTCGTTTTAAAACATCGGGAGAACATCAAACGAAAAAACTGGTGATAGAGCATTAATGAAGTTTGAAGTATTCATTCTCGGCTCTAATTCAGCTATACCCACGCTAAAACGACACCCTTCTGCACAATTGGTCACCTTCGACCAAATGCCTTATCTCATAGATTGCGGCGAGGGAACTCAACTGCAATTAAGGCGCTACCGTAAAAAATTTCAGCGCATTGGGCAGATTTTTATCAGTCACCTGCATGGAGACCACTATTACGGTTTACCTGGTTTACTGACCAGCATGCACCTTCTCGGTAGAGAAAAACCACTCACCATCTTTGGCCCAAAAGGAATTGAAGAGATCCTTGCGGTAAACTTTAAGCATTCGGGCACAATGCTAAGGTATCAACTGGAGATCATTGCTTTGGAACCAGGAAATACTGAATATATCTATCAGGATGAGAAGATCAAAGTGCGAAGTATTGACCTCGATCATCGCGTAGACACATTTGGTTATGTATTTGAGGAGCAAAAACATGAATTGAAGGTTGATAAATCAGCCATAGAGAAATATGAACTGAGCCTGAAGGAAATACTAGATGTTAAAGCCAATAGACCTGTATTTCGAAGCGGTGAAAAAATTGACCCAGAAGAACTTAGTCTTAAACCAGCTGCACTTCGCTCTTATGCCTATTGTTCAGATACAGGCTTCAAGCCTGAATTATCAGAAGTGATCAAGAACATTGACCTACTTTACCACGAAGCGACCTTTATGGAGGATATGCGGAAGAGAGCAAAAGAAACACTGCATTCCACCGCCAAACAGGCCGCAGAAATCGCCAAAATATCGGAGGTAAAAAGATTGATCATCGGTCATTTCTCCACGCGTTATGATGATCTTGATGGTCTGCTTGAAGAAGCTCGCAGCATTTTCAGGAATACTGACCTTGCATTAGAAGGGGAAGCTTTCGAGATCGTCTCACATTGAGCCATCGAAATCCTCATCGAGGATCATGAGCGCTTCGGTTAATTCACCAAATGACTTTTGGTCCTTTTGTTTTTCGGCGATCTGGCGACCTTTTTGGTAGATCTTTATCGCTTTTTTCAGGTTATCTTCTTCTTCAAAGATCTTTCCTAGCTGATAATATGCTCCAACATAAGTTTCGTCGAGCTTTAAGACCTGCTTGAAAGTCTCTTTTGCCTTATTTCGCTTATCTCTTTTCAGGTATTCAAGCGCAGCAGCATAGTTTAAAAAGACATCCTTAGGGTTCTTCTTGAGCATATTCTCCACTAACTCAAGCCTATCTCTCTTATTCTCCTGATCCATATTTCTTATATCGAAAATATAAAATCAAGACTTTGTTTTAGCGACTTCTAAAAAGTTTTTTAAACGATTTCTTTCGCTGCGATTATGTGATGTGTTTATGCTGTTAATGATCCTCTGCTTTTCTTTTTGAGTCAGGTGCCATGATAGAGAGATCCTATCCTTTCCATGCTCCAGCTCAAAACTGACCATATGCACCGGAACCTCCATCTCCGACTTCAGAATATTAGCCATACTCTCCTGATTGTATTGCTGAATGTTCAACCAGTTTGAATAAAAACCTCCGAGAGGAGAACTCAGTCCGCGCAAAAGCGTACTTCTTGCGTTTTCTCTGATCTTAATATCTGATGGAGAATCTTTGATCTGTATCACGATCACCCCTGATGTATTGGTTTCTATCCAATCCTTCAATGCAACGATATACTTCGATGTTCCCAGGAAGCCGAAATTATCCCTTAAGCCAGCGTCTGCGATCTCAATCTCAGGGATCGTAGGTAGCGATATATTGGGCATGACATAAGGAAAGGTCGCACTCATGCGTATGATTGAACTCAACCTGGTATTTCCGGGGGATGCCGGAGCAAAATAGCTCAGGAAATCAATCGCTTCAGCCTGTTCAAAGACCTTTTCCTCAAAACGCTTGGCCGACATAAACACCATAGGTCTTGAAGCCACGATCAGCCTCCTTCCATCATTGTTGATGGTTGGTGTGAAAAGCATGGTCGGACTCTTTGCAGCATATTCTACAGCAGCATAGTCCTTTAGTCGCTTGTTCAATATGCCACCTAAATTCTGATTCAATTGCTCTTCAAAAGCATATCCCCGATCGAGCATGTAATATTCGCCCTGATCCTCTACTTTTCTCCATCGTGGAAAAATATCGTTGATAGCCAGTGTGAAAGCCACAGGATTCAAAAGGTCCTTTGACAATAAAGCATAGCTTGAATCTACAGCTACGTTCATGCCTCTCAACCTCTGCTCGCGATAGTAAGCCGCTCCCAGCATCCCGCCTGAAGACCCCGAGATGAGATGAACCTTGTCAAGGAAAGTCTTTTTCAGGATGGTATCTAAACTATTCATGACCGCATAGGTCCAAAGGCCACTTCTGAGCCCGCCACCACTCACATTCACAAAGATCAATTTGGGTTTCTTTTGATCTTGATTGGCATACCACCTGGAAAGTACCCTTCGCTCTGCCTCTAACGTCTCAGAGGCTTTTTGCCAATCCTTGAAATGGGCCTGTATGGCCTGATCATCGTAGGGAATCAGAACATCCTGGTACTTTAAACCAAGTGCCATACTCCGATAATTGAATTCCGTGAATTGAGAGGCGTAATTAATGACCAGGGCTAGCACAATAAAAACAGCCGTAGACCAGCCTTTGAACCAGGAGTGCAAAGCGCTTGAAATGATCATTAACATCGTGAAAATCAAAAGTATGCTCGCCCCTGAAGGCACCAGATATATGGACTTTTCAATAAAAAAGCCCAGGATCAATATAGTGAGCAGCACTGCCAGCTCAAAGAAGGTGGCATTCATCCGATTCTGTGAAAGCACTCTCATGAGTGTCTTTACTTCATAGTGTTTACTTGAACGGGCAAGCTCGATCTTAAAGAGGTTGCTCAAATAGGTCTTCGTACGAAAACCTTCCTCGCTAAAACGCATCAGGCGATACCAATTGGTGCTTTTGCCAAAGAACTGAGATGCACCTCCACCCCATTGATTTTGTGTCCTTTTACGTGAGGCCTTTGAACTTAGGCTAACGATATTGAGGTTAGTACTGAGAAAGTAGGTAAAGCATAGAGTCATGAAAAGCGCTGCACCTCCGAGCACCGACAAAAGGTGTTGGATGATCTGAAGCGGCTCCAGGAGTTCAACATTCTTTTGATATTGGAACAAGGCCCAACAATAATTCAGCAGAAAAAGGAAAGGAATCAGCGAGTTGTTGATACTGTATTTGTAGAAAGGCTTTGATAAAGTAGCTATGAAAGGGAATCGATATCCATTGATGATATAAGATGATATATGAAATGACATGATAAAGCCACCAATTGAAATTCCCAGGATGAGATGTGAAAGGATATTCACCTCAGAGAGGTACTCTGGATAGAGCAATAATAGGTGAACCCCATATTTGCTCGCAAATGCTGAATTAATGATCAGAAAGAGCACTAACCATAAGAGCAATGTGAAATGCCTACGTTTGAAGTACAGAAAAAGTAATTGAACAGGGAAAAAATAGATCAACCTGTTCAGTTTTTCTTTGGATGTTACTTTTCCTGGAGTCATTTTTGTACTTGCTTCAATGTAAGCTACTATTTAATTAAACGTGATGAAAGCCTCATTAGTGAAAATATTTGGTCTTAATTTATTGGTGGGCTTGTTACTGCTCACTTCTTGCGCCAGTGAACGGGTAGTGAAACGCAGCTCGCGGAATCAACCCAACTGGGTTTATGGCATGCAAAGTGGCTATTTTATCAGTACCGGAGCCGGACAAAGTTATGAGGAGGCACAAACCAATGCCATTACCAATCTCAAAGACATGATCATCAAATCCATAGCCGTACAGGTGATCTCAAAAAGCGAAGCTCAAACCAATGAGCGCATCAATGAAGAGTTCAGTGACTACCTGAGCACCTACGAGAATAACATCGAAGTGTACTCTGAATATTTCAAACCCTTGAAGGGAGTCTCCGCATCAAAAGTTGAAGACTTCTATTGGGAAATGGTAAAAACCCAGGACGGAAAAGAAGTCAGGTATCACATAAAATATCCATTCTCAAATGTTCAACTTCAATCGTTAATCACTGATTTTGAAGCTCTAAATGCTGAAATGGAGCTGAAACTTCAGGCGATTGAGGAGAATGGTGATAATTACACAAGTTTGGAAATGATCATCGATGACATTCGAAAAGTGGAGAACCTGATGAGCATGCTACCGCGATCGAAAAGGCAGCGCGCCTTGAGAAAGATAGAAGAACTTGAGGCGGTGCTAGACGATATCAGCTTTATCGTATTAGATGATTCATCAGGATATCTATCCTATGAATTAAGACTTTACGGAGAGCCCATGACTGTTTCCAAAGCACCAGACATTTACGCCAGCTGCCCGATCAGCATCCTCGAATTCAAGTCATTTAAGTATAAGAATCTCGTGAGGTACGACCGCAGTAAATGCGATGCCTTTAAGGATGAAAAACTCACTGTAGCCTATAAATACGCCGAGAAGACCATCAAACGAAATTTTGTGATCCCCGAGCCAGTCAATACAGCAGAGATATTCGAAATTAAAAATCTCAGCATTGAAAACCTTGGCTTAAGTGTGGGCATTTGTAGATTTGAGATTGAAAGTGTGGGCGACAAAGACCTTTTGATCGAGAAGATCGCCTTGACCTTCTATCGTACAGATCAGCAAAGCAGACGTACCAGAGTCGAAATGACCCCATACGTAAAACTCGAACCTGAAAAAGCAAAAGCTGTTGAGCAACGTTTCAGATTTCCATTCAAAAAGGGGATCAATGTGCTTAAAGCCACTTTCGACAGCAATAATTTCAGAGCCGATTTGGAATTGATCGATGCTGATGGGCAAAGCTACATTGTGCGAGCAGTACCCCTGGAGTTTAGCTTTTAAAGTTCTTTTTCAACCTTTTCGAGTACCTTGGTCTCCAGGGCTTCGGCAGCTGTTCGAATCTCTTGAGATTCAGCCAGCACCTTTTCTTTGAATTGCTCGTCTTTCAGATCGCCTAAATTGATCCTGACATTAAGTTCTGCACCTATGACGCCAGTTCGAGCGCAAAGCACTCCAACTGCAGCATCAGACATTGAGCTAGACAAGCCTTTTTCAAGCATCTCAGCACATAACTTCATTGCTTCAAGGGAAACTCGCATGGTGTCCAGTGGTGTCAGTATCGCCACTTTGGTAGCCTCTTGAATGGCCTGACTTCGCTTTGACTTCTCTTCATCCGAGTTTTTAGGCATTCTAAAGGCTTCAATGATCAGGTTAAAGGCATCCGTATCCTTATCAACCAAATCCAAAAGCTCATTCTTAAGCTCTTCACCTCTAACGGCATATTCTGAGAACTCTTCCCAGCGATCATCCCATCCACGTTTATGAGCGGATAGGTTCGCCACCATGGTACCAAGAGCCGCTGATAAACTACCAACATAAGCAGCAACTGATCCTCCACCTGGGGCAACAGATTCTGACGCGGTCTTGTTTGCAAAGCCAATTAGATCAAGGTCTACCAATTGATCGCTTTTCTGATCGATCATGTATTCTATCACTTTCTCCTGAGGATCAAAGGTTTTCAGTTCATCTAAACCAAGGCTTTTGATAGCGATCTTCATCTTCTCCTCTTCGGGTATTCCCAGGGAGCGCTCCTGCTTTTTCAAAAAGAAATCAGCGGCGTCGATCATCACCTTTTTTGGCACTAGACCCACCAATTCTGAGCCTGTTACCCTCAGACCTCTGGCATCAGCTGCCTTGCAGGTTTCGTCAAAAGCTTCATGCAGCGAGGTAATACTGATATTAGTTAGGTTGTAGGAGATCTGAGCGATTCCGTACTCTTCAATAAACCAGCCAATACCTTTCACGGCTTTTAGTTTTCCAGGCTCTCTTGCTGGCTCACCATTTTCGTCTTCGATGATTTTTCCAGTAAGCGGGTTGCCTTCACGCTTTACTCTTCCTGCTTCTCGAATATCAAAGGCCACAGCATTGGCTCGTCGTGTGGATGTTGTATTCAGATTGATATTATAGGCCACGAGGAAGTCTCTGGCTGATATTGCCGTAGCACCTGACTTTTTAGCAATAGTCCAATCATTTGAGCCTTCATCGGGTTGCCAATTTGGATCCTGAAGTTTCTTTTGGAGTCCTTCGTACTCTCCAGACCTCACTGTGGCTAAATTCTGACGTTTAGCTTCTGTGGCTGCATTCTCGTAGAAGTAGATCGGAATCCCTAGCTCATCACCTACCCTCTTTCCTAACTTTCTTGCCCACTCAGCCGTTTCATCCATATCGATATTGGAGATAGGAACCAGAGGGCAAACATCAGTAGCTCCAAAGCGCGGGTGCTCACCGCTGTGTTTAGACATATCTATCAGCTCAGAGGCTTTTTTGATCAAAAGAAAAGCTGCATCGATTACCTGTTGTGGTTCACCCACAAAAGTGATCACTGTGCGGTTGGTTGCCTTTCCTGGATCAACGTCAAGTAGTTTAACACCCTCAACAGTTTCCACTACCGAAGCGATTGTCTTGATCTTTGCTTCATCTCGTCCCTCTGAGATATTAGGAACACATTCAATGAGTTTTCTAGCCATTCTTTGTTAGGATTTGTCCGTTTATAATAATCTGTTCTATATGGTCCTCCCCGTATGAGTACATCATAAAGCTGTAGTCTGGGATCGATTCCGTAATAAAAATGTTGGCTTTTTTACCTACTGCAATTGAGCCATATTCCTCTTCCAGCTCGAGCGCATTTGCCGCATTTATGGTTGAAGCATTCACTACTTCTTCAGGAGTCATATTCATTTTAATGCAGGCCAATGAATTCACCAGGTTCATATTACCTGAAGGTGTGCTACCAGGGTTGTAGTCTGAAGCTAATACCAGACCCAAGCCTTCATCTATGATCTTTCTCGCAGGCGTGTACGGAATATTGATAAAGAAAGAACAACCCGGTAAAGCTACCGGAATGGTATTGGAAGTCTTGAGGGCCTGAAGATCACTTTCCTCAAGTACCTCGAGATGGTCAACACTCAAGGCATTGTGCTTTGTAGCTACTTCAACTCCTCCCAAAGAGGAAAATTGGTTGACATGTATCTTGGCTCGAATTCCATGGGCGGCAGCGGCAGACAGAAGAAGATCAGTGTGTTCCGCACTAAAGTAACTGCGCTCGCAGAATATGTCTATATAGTCTAGCTGGTCAGCTTCAATAGCAGCAGGAAGGATCTCTGCGATCACATACTCAATGTAGGCATCGGGCTTGCCTTTAAACTCAGGGGGGACGGCATGTGCTGCCAGTAAACTGTTCTTAATTCTAACGGGGTATTCCTCATTCAAACGACGCGCCACCCTCAACATCTTCAATTCAGAAGCCAGATCAAGTCCATAACCCGATTTGATCTCTAAAACTCCTGTTCCTATTTGCATCAATGCTTCCAGTCTGCTTGAAGCCTGAGCATAGAGTTCATCCTCGCTGCTTTCGCGAAGTTTTAAAGCTGAGTTTGTGATCCCTCCACCTTTTTCGGAGATCTCCTCATAACTGAGACCTTTGATACGGTCAACAAACTCAGACTGACGCGTACCCGCATAAACCAAATGTGTGTGAGCGTCGATCCAGGAAGGGCAAACTACTTTTCCTTCAGCATCGATCACATGAAGGTCTTTCCAGTTTGTAATGCCAGGAAAATCGATCATTTCACCAAAACCTATGATGCGATCATCTTCAATCGCTAGCCAGGCGTCTTCAAGGATTGGCAATTCAGCCATTTCTTTTCCCTTCAGAAAACTGTTCTGTTCTCTTACCTGAAGTAATTGTTTGATATTCTTGATGAGGATATTCACAGCATGCAAAGATGGTAGATATCCAGAGGGAGACAAATTTGTGTGGCCCTAAAAATCCACCCTGAAGTAGAAAATAGGAAGTCTCCCCAATTGATACTCCTCCCTTATACTTTCCTCGGGGTCATTCGACTCATCAGGTGCGTAGGTCAATGTTAGAATATTCTTGGTATCAAAGACATTCACAAGGTCAATTCCAAGCTCCGTGGTGAGATTTTCAGCATTTCTTTTCCAGTTTAGTTTAAGGTCTGCTCTGAAATACGGTCTGTGCTGACGTGTATTCCGCAGACGATCGATCTCCACTAACTCCCGTTGCAAATTAGATTGCTCAATATCTGGTGAACCATACCACCTACCTCCTACTGTGGTTACCTTGGTCCCTGTTTGGATACTGTTCTTCTCACCGATTACCCACTCTTTGGTAAATAGACCATTCACCGCATACTGACCATTAAAATCAGTACTTCTCCAGCGTCCGTCGCTACCCTGATACATTGCATCGAAGACCGAGGCTGTAACCATGAAGAAGTAACCATTGCTAAAGAACTTCTCGAGGGTGAACTCCAGACCATAATTTCGTCCAAGTCCTTCATTGACCAGAGTATCAGGAAAGAATCGAGTAAATCCAGATCCAGTATTCACCAAACTAAAGGAACTCGGCCTTAATGTTACTGGAATATCAAAAAGATGCTGGTAATAGGCTTCTAGCTTAACTCTGATATTCTCTCCCAGGATCTTGTCGTAACCGAGCACCAGATGATGACTCCTTAAAAAACCCAGATCCTTGTTGTAGGGAAACGGATCTCCGTTTGCATTGCTCACATCACTATAGAATAGCAGGTACGGAGCTGGTAGTTGGGAGTGCAGACCATAACCAAAGCTCAGACTGGAATTGGATGGCAGCTCATAGCGCAAGCCCAATCTGGGTTCGATCGGCGAAAGAGCTCCATTCAAACTAAAATACTGCGAATGAAGTCCTGCATTGATCGTGAATCTATTACTCGGTCTGTACTTCCATTGCACATAAGGTTGAAGAAGCAGCGCGGTTTCATTGTCGGTCTGCCATCGGGTGATCCAATTATAATATCTCGGATCTGAAGTATCAATGATTCTCCCACTATCCTGATAATTAAAAATGTACAGATCACCCACGAGACCGTATTTCAAGGTGTTCCTGGAGTTTATCTTCTTATTGATGTAAAAGGCAGTTGCTGTCTTTCGTTCATTGAAAGTATAATCAAGGATCTTGGTTAAAGAATCCAGGATGAATTGGTTATTGTTATCGATCCTTCTCCAAATGAGATCATGCTCGGCACTAACACCGCTCTGAGTGCCGGCAACGGTCCATTTCAGGAAAGTGCTTTTGTTTATTGGCTTTGTATAGGATGCACCAATTACTCCCATATTACTGCGGAAGTACTGATCGCGATCATTCTCACCGAAGATGTTTCGATTTGGCTCCTTCTGATCACTCAAAACAATATCTATGTTGCTGATTCCACCGATTCCAAAAAGAGCAATTTGACCTCCATTCTTCAATGGGAAATTAAAGCGCAAACTGGCATCCTGATATGCAGGAGCAGCATCGGTTCCAATATCTATTCCCATTCTGGCAAACAGTCCAATCGTGCTATATCGATACGTGAACAAGTAGGAAGAACCCTTTTCTTTGTTCAGTGGACCCTCGCCAAACAGTTCCAGCCCCATGAAACCAGCCTGAGCACTCCATTCATGCTTGCGGTTATTCCCATTTCTCATCCGCAAATCAAATACTCCTGCAATTCCATTTCCATACTCAGCGGGAAAGGCTCCTGTGAAGAAGTCTGAGTTACCAATATTCTTGTTGTTGATGATACTAACTGGCCCTCCAGCAGTTCCCGCAATGCTAAAATGATTTGGGTTTGGGATCTCAACTCCCTCCAAACGCCATAGCAGACCAGTAGGTGAATTACCGCGAATCACAATATCATTCCTTGAATCGTCAGCACCTTGCACTCCAGCAAAATTGCTCGCCATTCTGGCTGGTTCTCCCCTACTTCCGGCGTATCGATCGGTTTCGGCAACATCAAAGGCCCTGGCACTTACGGTGGCCATTTCATTCAAAGCTTTTCCATTTCGGTTTGCTCGAATTTCAACCGCTTCCATTTGAACGGCCGATTCCTGAAGGTCAACATTGAGTACGGTTTCTTTCCCGGAGTTCAGGATGATATTGTTCATCAATCTTTCCTGATATCCGAGGTATGTGAATTTCAGATCATGTCTACCCACACGAACCTCGGTCAATTCAAAATTTCCATTGATGTCGGTTATGGTTCCTTTAAGCTGAGTAGTATCTGTAAGCAACACAACATTTACCCCAATGAGTGGTATTCGAGAATCGAGATCGACCACCTTTCCTCTTATGGTCGAAGTGACCTGACTGAAAGCTAGTTGCCCTAGAAGGATTGATCCAAAAAGAATGAGGGCAGTTTTAAATTTAAACTGATTCAGCATTTTTATCTGGCATGAAATCGTTTGGTCATTTTCGCTACCTGGATAATGTCACTTTCTGTGACCACTCCGAGCAATTTCTTCTCTTTAGTTACCATCAAAATACCGGTGCGCTCTCTGGCCATGATATCGACTGCTTCAGCCGTGGTGCAAGAGGCATCACACTCATGATAGTCGGTTCGCATAATGTCTTTCACAGCAGTATCTGTGCTACCGTCATTAGCCAGAAAATGCTTCAATAAAGCCTGATAAGTGATCACGCCACACAGTTCGCCTTCGCTGTTTTCCACTGGAACATAGGGTGTTCTTTTCCAGTCCATTACATTGGTTACTAAATCTAATAGTTCATCATCGATCACCGTAAACATATCAGTGGTCATGATCTGCCCAAGCGTGCGGAACTCTTTGTATGAATCGCGTTTTTCTGGGTCAACATCCTCCCATAAGTGAACGGGGTGATCAGTTTGTTGGTTTTCGAAGATCCCTTTCGTGAGAGAGATACTGGCTTCTCTAGGAGTAGAGCCTATGAGCAGCTCACTGAAGTTCTTCATCATCCACTGTGAACCATTGAGGTGTCTGTAGATCCTATTTTCAATGATCCCAAGAAGACGCTCGATATCTGCCTTTTCGACCTTCATGGCCTCTAGCCCTTTATAGGCCAAAGGAATAAGCTCCTCTTCTATTAGTTTTCCTGCCGACATCGTTTGGCCAAACCAACGAAATTGACAATCAAGGCTTGTTCTGGCTGCATTGTAAAAGTTATAGCGCACATCCTCGAAACTCATTTTTGAGGGCATATCTGCATATTCAGCTGGCATCCCTTTCATTAGGCCCAACCAGAAGGCAGCATTGGCGATCTCATCAACGATACTTGGTCCGGCAGGGATATAACGATTCTCAATCCTCAAATGTGGTTTTCCATTTCCCACACCATAACAGGCTCTATTCCATGAGTAAACCGTACTGTTATGCATTTTCAAGGCATCGAGCTCTGGGATTTTACCTTCTTTCAGTTGCTCCAATGAGTTTTCTTTCATCTCAGAGGCAAAGAGCAAATTATACCTTGATACCTGATCTTTGAAGAGGTCCACGACAGAACCTTCCAGCCATTTTTTACCAAAACTCACTCTTGGCTCCGTATCGCGTTTATCCACATTGCTATCCCTGGTATCCACCGACTGCTGAAAAAGGGCTATTCTGGTTTCATTCCAGAGTCTGCGACCCAAGAGCAAGGGTGAGTTTGCACAAGCCGCCAAAACAGGCCCCGCGATGGTTTGCGACCAATTGTACATAGATTGAAACTCATCCTGATCGATCTGCAAATGCACCTGAAAGCTCGTATTACATGCTTCAAACAAAATATTCGGATGTTTTGTGATCAGGTCATCCAAGCCATGAATATTTAGTTCAAAGTCACCTTTTCTCTGACTTCGAATAATGTTGTTGAGCGCTTCATAACGCGGGTTAGGCGTCATAAACTCAAAAGAAAGATCACGTTGCTCCAGAGTGGGCAAAATGCCTGTGATCATCACCCTTGTGTTGTGCTTTCCAGCAACCTTCTTTGCCTTCTTTAGAAGTCTTCGAAGCTGGTTCTCCATCTTCTGAAAACAATCTTGCTTGAAGGTTCTGGGGTCAAGATTTATCTCCAGGTTAAACTGAGCGATCTCCGTTGTGAAGTGATCATCATTAACTTCCTCCAGAATTTGAATATTATTCATTGAAGGACGCCAGTCTTCCGAAAGCAAACACATCTCTTGCTCAGCTCCTATTCGGGCTATACCGCTCTCGATCATGCGGTTATCAAGCATATATTCTAGCGCCTTGATATCATTGAGAAGGTGGCGTGCAAAGGCGCGTTTTTCTAGTGGATCACTACACTTGGATACTCTCTGGTCTCCCATTCTTAACGATTAGGTCGACCTAAAGTAAATAAAGTGAATCAATGAAAAGAGAATTTAATTATTCAAGTGTGCTTGTAGATCTGACAGGGCATGACTCAATCCTCGATAACGAAATCGGCTATCTTCATCATTAATCTTCTATCTTTCAGTATTTTAAAATGGCCCAGACCTTCAGTGACCAAAAGCTTTGAATTATGAAGTTTAGCGTGTAAAAATTCACTCTGATCAAGATTCGCTTCATTATCGTCTTTGTCATGAACGATCAAATATGGAATATCCTGAGCATACCTCACATTGAACTCTGTTGTATATTCCTCAAAATCAGATCCTGTAAGCTTTCTCACCGCTTTTCTTATGGCTTGATTCAATGAAGGAGAAGCATTTATGCGCGCCCGAAAGTCGTTCAGTATATCCTCAGACTTTGTTGGTTGGCTGATGCTGACCACTTTATTGAACTTTTGTCCGCGCGACATTGCCGAGAAGATACATGCCGCTCCAAGAGAATGCCCTACTACCGCAAGAGGCTCTTCTTTCAATTCTTTCATTAAAGCCATCAAACCTGAACTGAAGTGAACCACATTACTGTAATAACCAGGACTTTTCCCATGTCCGTATGCATCAAAAGCCCAAACACTATATCCCTTTTCGATCAAAAAGCCTGCTAGTATCCTCCATTGGGTAGCTCTGCCCATCCAACCATGCATAACCACCACCGCTGGTCCCTGACCCCATTTATAGGCTTTGAGCTGCTTTCCCTCTGCTTCGATCTCAAAACTTTGAGCTTCATTGAGAAAGTCTTGTTCCTTCTGAGGATATGGAAAGCGAAATGGAGTGGTAAAGAACTTCACCCCAAGCCATCTGGCGACGGGTGGTAGTATGCGCTCAAGCACAGGAAAACCTCTTTGCACTATTCTGATGGGCAAAGGATATTTTATACTCCGTGTAGCCTGCTCAGCCATGCTTTGAATTGTTTTTGATGAATTCTATGCTTTGATCGACCACGAGTTGGGCCTCAGGGGAAATATCTCCCTCAAAGGGATGTGACATGTTGAAGGTATGCTGCGCGCCTTCTACAACGATCAATTCTGCATTCTTTGTCCATTCATAGAGTTTTCGAGCATCATCAAGAGTGACGGCCTCATCTTCTGTACCCTGACAAATCAAGATGGGTAGATCCAAGGATTCACATGACTTTTGTATTGAATGCTTGTCGGCGTTCTTTTCAAGGTCGCGGATAATATCATAATTCATAGGCATCATTTGACCCGTTCTGGCATTGGCGATCTCAATACGCCCTTGCTTTTGCCACTTTTCAAGGTCGAATTTCCTGAACCAGGCACTGTAGTCTGAAACACCTGCCCAGGAAATGCAAGTCCGGGGCTCGTGATGATCGGCCGCGGCTATGATTCCTATTCCTGCTCCCCTACTGTGACCCATATAGAAGACCGGAAGATCACTAAGCAAAGCTTCCTGCTCCAAAAGGAATCTCTCCAAGGTCTGGAGGTCGTGCAACTCTTTGCTCAAAGTATTCGCAGCAAACTTTTCCAATTGGCTAAATTCCTCTGGCTTTTCGAGGCCAACACCGTTGTGCGAAAAGTTAAATTTCACAAAAGCAAGGCCCTCATTCATAAATCGCTCTGCGACATAGTCAAAATGCCCCCAGTCTTTAAAGCCCTTAAAACCATGCATGAAAAACACAAGTGCATGGGGGGCGTCAGGGAGGTAAATGTCATAAAGCAGACCAATTAACTCATCAAGCTGCAATATTTGGTTTTGTCTAACGTACATTTATAACTTGAACAAAAGTAAAAGACGGAGGTTCTAAGAGTGATGAATTACCAGAATATTATTGCAGTAGCATTGTGCTTGTCTTTCATGTCATGCGGCAATGCACAAGATCAAAAATCATCGGATAAGGAAATGGAGAACAAGAACTACCCAATTAGCAAGTCTGAGGAAGAGTGGAAAAAAGAACTGAGTGAAGAAGAATATCGTATTCTTCGACAAGCTGGCACGGAGCGAGCTTTCACCGGAAAGTATTACAACCACCACGACGATGGCACCTATACCTGTGCTGCCTGCGGTACCGCTTTGTTTGCCTCAGGCACAAAGTTCGAATCAGGCTCAGGGTGGCCAAGTTTCTACGATGTGATATCAAAGGCGAATGTTGACCTTATTGTGGACAGAAGTATTGGAATGATCCGCACCGAAGTGCGTTGTGGAAAGTGTGGAGGTCACCTTGGACACGTGTTTGATGATGGCCCAAATCCTACGGGACAGCGCTATTGCATCAACTCTGCCGCTTTGGATTTCAAGAAGGAATAGCCTTCTTTTTATTGAGCATTTTCTCAAAATGCTCAAGTTCCGACTTCCAGAGATACCTGGATTTGCCCATGCTTCGTGAGTTATCCCTGTATTTGGTCCAGACTGATCGATCTTCAAGCAGCTCCAATACACTTTTTACAAATGCCTCTTCATCATTCGCCACTGAAAGGTGCGTGCCATGCTCGAGATCAATTCCTTCTACACCAATGTCGGTGGTGACCATTGGAAGTCCTCTGTAAAGATTGTCGAGCACTTTTATTTTCATCCCGCTTCCATATCTAAGTGGCACAACGCCAACCCGACATGAGCCCATAACCTGCATTGGGTCTTCCACATAGCCCAATGACTCTACCTGGGGCCATTTTCTCAACTGCTTTTTTAGTTCTCGCTTTGCTCCTTTGCCCAATAGCTTAAATTTTAAGTCTGGCTCTTTTTCGATCAGGATCGGCCAAACTTTCTGGAAGAACCATACGAGTCCATCGCTATTGGCTGGCCAGGATAATGAACCCATATAGAATAGGGCTTTTTCTGTGTTTTCAAATTCAATATCTGCTTCCTTTAACCAGTGGTCACTTCCAAGGTGCTTTGTTTCAGCATAATTTGGGATCTCAATGCCTAGCTCCTCGAATTTTGAATGATCAGACTCCGCCATAAAATTCAAAGAAGAACTTGATATCAAACGTTTCTCTGCTGCGATCACTCTTTGGGTCTCAAGGCTTATGGCTCTTTTCTTCAGTGGTTCGCGTTCCAATTGTGCCAGACGCTCCCAAAGTTTAAACTCTGCGTTATGGGCGTGGTATATGATCTTAGGCCCTTTGACTTCATCCAGATAAATGCCCATTTCATAATGATCTATGATCACCATGTCAACATCCACCGCCATATGATGGATAATCTCTGCGGCCTTTGGATGATAGTTTCTATACTGGTTTAATGGAATCTTCCTGGTATAAGATCGCAATAGGTTCATCAGATTCCGCTTGCGCTTCAGTTTGAAGCTTGCGTAGGCATCAAGGTTCACTTCCTTCAAAAATGCTTCCTCTCTTTCCTCAGAATTAGCGTCGACCAAAGCAAAGACTGATAACTCATGTTTGCGACTCAGGTGGTCAATGAGCTTAAATGACTTGATAGTACCTCCGCTCCTCGCAGGAAATGGAAGCTCCGTTGTGATGAAGAGAATCCTTGACATTTGAATCAAAGGTAGTGCTTAATCGAACGTATTGAAGATTAGCTTTGCATCATGAATAAGATCGTACTTATCACAGGCGCTAGTGCTGGAATTGGAGAAGCGACCGCGAGAATATTTGCAGAGAATGGTTGGGACATCATCATAACAGGCAGGCGAAACGAACGTCTAAACAAGTTGAAGACTGAGCTTGAGAAAGAAGGCATTAAGGTACTGCCTTTGTCTTTTGATGTTCGAGATCAGACCGCTGTTTCAGAGGAACTAGGAAACTTGCCAGAGGAATGGACTAAAATTGACGTTCTTGTCAATAATGCAGGATTAGCCGCAGGATACGGGCCTATAGATGAAGGTGAGATTAACAATTGGGATCGTATGATCGACACGAACATCAAGGGTCTACTTTATGTTTCCAGGGCAATCTTACCTGGGATGCGCGAACGTAGATCGGGTCATGTGATCAATATAGGTTCTACTGCCGGAAAGGAAACCTATCGGGGCGGAAATGTTTATTGCGCCACAAAACACGCTGTTGACTCTTTAACTAAAGCAATGAGGATAGATCTTCTACCCTATCAGATCAAAGTGACTGGTATTTGTCCGGGTGCCGCGGAGACAGAGTTTTCATTGGTTCGCTTTGATGGAGATCAGGAAAAGGCCAAGAAGGTGTATCGGGGATACGAACCCATGGGTGGACGAGATATTGCAGAAGTCATCTGGTATGCAGTGAATACACCTAAGAACCTTTGTTTGAATGACATCGTTCTCACTTCACTATCACAAGCCAACTCTTTCTACATAGAAAGAAAAGAAGACTGATCTTTCCTAAATTCGTTTCAATGAAGATCGGCTACGACGCCAAAAGGGCATTTCACAACACTTCGGGATTAGGCAATTATAGCCGTGACCTCTTGCGTATCATGTTTAAGCACAGAGAAGAACATGATTACTATCTGTTCAACCCTAAGGTTCCTAAAAGAGAACTCTTCAAGCTACCGGCCTCAAATAATATACACGAGATCAATCCCAGCTCAAAGCTCCATAAGATCATCCACCCTATCTGGAGATCAAGCGCAGTGATCAGCGAATGCAAAAAACTAGGGATAGAGCTATACCATGGCTTGAGCAATGAACTTCCACTTGGCATAAAGCGCTCACAACTCAAAGCAGTGGTGAGTATTCATGATCTTATCTTTATGCGCTTCCCAAAACTCTATCGACGAGCTGATAGACTGGTTTACAGAGCGAAGTTTGAGCAGGCCTGTAAAGAAGCCGACCGGGTTATAGCGATCAGTAAACAAACAGCCGACGACCTGGTGAGTCTCCTGAATGTGCCCTCTGAAAAGATTGAGGTTGTGTATCAGGGTTGTCAGCCAGAATACATTCAGGACTACAGCAAGCAAAGCCTTGCTCAAATAAAGGAAAGCCTGGCATTGCCAGATCGTTTTCTTCTTGGTGTAGGAACACTTGAGAGAAGAAAAAATCAGGAATTGATACTCAAAGCGATGTCGAGAATGGATGAGGAGATCGACCTGGTTTTGGTTGGTAAACCCACCTCCTACAAGAATGAACTATTGAAACTGGCCAAAGATCTTTCACTTAGCCACCGTTTAAATTTCTACAACGATATTCCCAGCGAAGCGCTCGCACAGGTATACCGCCTGTCCGAAATGGTGCTCTACCCTTCTCTTTTTGAAGGTTTTGGAATCCCTATTGTTGAGGCCCTTGCTTCTGGAGTGCCCATCATCACTTCAAAAGACGGCTGTTTTGTTGAAGCAGGAGGCGATGCAGCCATCTACACAGACCCAAATGATCCAGGACAATTGAGGGGTGAGATCATGAAAGTCTTAACCGATTCCACTTATAAAAAGGAACACCTTGAAGCTGGTAAAAAGCACTTTGAGCAGTTCTCTGAATCTAATATTGCCAAAAGCCTAAGCGAGGTATATGATATCTGATAGCCGTCAGGCATCCCTAGTACTGAGTTCTGGGAAATTGTTGCTTTTCAGAACAGATAGCACATGGGCATTTGTATGCAGCAGTAGCCACCCAAAGAACATCGCACGACTTCAAGCATTCGACCAGAACTACATAGGAGAGGAAAAGGTGATTTTGGTAGCCAATGACGCCATGTTGAATCAGGTTGTTGATGAAGTACCGGAGATCGCATGGGACCTGATCGACGAAGCAAACGAATCGATCAATCTAATACTTCCAGACTTGAGCCATAATGTGAAGCTCTGGAATGAACTTTACAATGGTCTGGAAATCAGATATGTGAAAGACAAAAAGCTAGCCGACCTTATCCGCTTCAGTAAGGCTCCGCTAATTTCTGTACAGGCAAAGTTTGAAACGAAGCAGTCTCCTGCTAATTTTGCAGGCTTACCAGAATCAATGATCGATCTGGTTGACGAAGTATTTGAAGTAAGTGAATGGAAAAGCCTTGGTCGTCCTGCACCTGCAATTAAACTTGGACATGGGGCTGAAGTGGAGATCGTGAGAAAATGAATTTGGCGGAGAAAATAGATCACAAGCTCTTTCATCAGATCGGTGAAGAGGCCAAAAAACTGAAGCTGGATGCTTATCTGATCGGTGGCTATGTTCGTGACCTTCTGCTCGATAGACAGTCTAAGGATGTAGATATTGTGGTCGTTAACCAGGGACAAGATGATCAAAAAGCAGGCATCAAGTTGGCAAAAGCCGTGGCGAAGCTTGGGGGTAAAGAACGTAAACTGAGCATTTACAAGAATTTTGGGACTGCGGCCTTGAGCTTCGGGGATTGGCATTTGGAATTTGTTGGAGCTCGAAAGGAGTCTTATCGTTCTCATTCACGGAATCCAGAAGTTCAGGCTGGATCCTTACTAGACGATCAAAAGAGAAGAGATTTTACCATAAACGCGTTGAGCCTCGGACTCAATGAAAGAGATTTCGGAAACCTCCACGACCCTTTTGACGGAATTTCTGACTTAAAAAAGGGAATAATACGAACCCCACTAGAACCCGAACAAACCTTTTCAGATGATCCATTGAGAATGCTCAGAGCCATTCGTTTTTCTGGTCAACTTGGATTTATGATCCAGGAACACACGCTTCAGGGAATCAAAGAGCAAGCTAAACGTATTAAGATCATCGCTCCAGAAAGGATAGCCGAGGAATTGAATAAAATGTTGCTTTGCAAGACACCTTCGAAGCCTCTCACTTTATTGGAAAAGTGCGGGATCATGGAGTTGATCTTACCCGAGATCACTGCCCTTAAAGGTGTAGAGGAAGTAGAAGGAAAACGTCACAAAGACAACTTTTACCATACCCTGCAGGTAGTTGACAACATTAGCCAAAACACCGATAATCTTTGGTTGCGTTGGACTGCCTTTCTGCATGACGTTGGTAAACCCGTTACCAAAAGATTTGATGAAAAAGTAGGATGGACCTTTCACGGTCATGAGTTTGTAGGCTCCAAAATGGTTCCCAGGATCTTCAAAAGACTTCATATGCCTCTAAATGAGAAAATGAAGTACGTGAAGAAGCTGGTTATGCTCAGCTCAAGGCCGGTAGTGCTTTCTCAGGACTTTGTGACTGATTCGGCTGTTCGAAGACTGCTTTTTGATGCTCAGGAAGACATTGATGACCTTATGACCCTGTGTGAAGCAGATATTACGACGAAGAATCAAAAAAAGATGCAGCGCTACCTGAAGAACTTTGAGCACGTCCGAAAGAAGCTCAAAGAAGTTGAAAAGCGCGACAAGATCAGAAACTGGCAACCTCCAATAAGTGGTGAAGAGATCATGAAAGCCTTCGATATTCAGCCATCCAAAGAAATTGGTGATATCAAGAACTCCATTAAGGAAGCCATTCTAAACGGAGAGGTTCCCAACGACAAGGAAAAGGCCTGGGCTTACATGTTGAAACTCGGTGAAGAGATGGGACTGAAAGTCAAGTTAAGCAAGCCACAATAAATTAACTTCGCGCTACGCTATGAAAGTATATAGATTCAGAGTTCTGATCGACCATGAAGACGATGTTTTTCGCGACATTGATATGCTTGGAGATCACAGTTTCGAAGATTTTCACTACGCCATCCAGGAGTCATATGAATTTGACAAAATGCAGATGGCTTCCTTCTACATGAGTAATGATAACTGGGATAAGGGAGAGGAAATTGCCCTGATGGATATGAGTGAAGACTTTGGTCCCGAAAAATTACTCACCATGGAGGATACCCTCATCGGGGATAAACTGGAAAAGGTTGGCGATAAGATTGTTTACGTCTACGACTTTATGCTGATGTGGTGTTTCTTCGTTGAGCTCATCGCGATTCGCGAATCAGAGGAAGGCGAAGAGTTTCCTATTCTCGTTAATGAATTTGGGAATGCGCCTGACCAGTATGATAAGGAATCTCCCCTGCTCTCAGAAGCAGATATTCAGAAAACGATCTCAGGAGAGGACGACGAAGACGAAGAGGATGATATTGCCGACATGTTCTCCGATAACGACCATCACGAATAATCATAAAGATGGCCCGGAAGAGGCTTATCGTTATTAGCGGACCTACGGCCAGCGGAAAAACTGCCTTGGCCATTGAAATAGCTCAAAAGCTGCACACAGAGATCATTTCTGCAGACTCCAGGCAGCTATATAAAAAACTCAACATAGGCACGGCTAAACCAAGTTCAGCAGAACTCAAAGAAGTAAAGCACCATTTTATCGACCTTCTGGACCCTGATGTGACCTACACTGCAGGCCAATTTGGAAAAAAGGTCAGATCATTGCTTTCTGAACTTTTTAAATCATATGATGATCTAATTCTCTGTGGCGGTTCTGGACTTTATATCGATGCAGTGATCAAAGGCATTGATGATAGCCCTCAGGCTGATATGGACCTGAGAAGCACACTCAATCAGCTCTTTGAAAATGCAGGCATTGAAGCTTTGCAAAGAGAACTTAAGGACATCGATCCAAAAGCCTATCAGAAGATCGATATCAATAATCCACGCCGTGTGATCAGAGCCCTGGAGGTGATCAAGAGCAGTGGAAAGGGTTATGAAGACAGCTTTAGATCTTCTTTGAAAGCTGATTTTGAGATTGAAGGAGTTGTCCTAAACCCAGATAGAGCTGAACTTTATGAAAGGATCAATGAACGGGTAGATCAAATGATGGCATCTGGTCTACTAAAGGAAGTTAAAAGCTTAGTTGACTTCAAGGGAAAAAATGCACTGAACACGGTCGGTTACAAAGAACTGTTCAATTATTTAGATGGTGAATGGAGTTTAGAGACCGCCATAGAAAAGATTAAGCAACACACCAGAAACTACGCAAAAAGGCAAATTACCTGGTGCAAACGATACGATGACTTTCTTTTGGTGGATCCAATTGAAAAAGAGAAAATATTCAGCTATCTAGACATTTGAGTATTAAAAAGAGCTCTTCACACTATTGCTTAATCTATATTTGTGGGGCTTCATAATAAAAGACATGAGCATTTTAGATAATTTCAGTTCAGGACATCAGGAAAGAAACAAGAGTCATTTCCGGAATTTGGTGAAGATTGCAGGTGCAGATGGCCATATTGATCCTCCAGAAATGGAATTTCTCAATAGGGTTGCGAAAGAATTAGGTCACTCTCAGGAGGATGTGGATGCCGTTTTGGAGAATATCAAAGATGTTCTTTTTACTCCTCCCTCATCTAAAGAGGATCGCATCTTTCAGATGTATAATCTGATCAGAATGGTGCTGGCAGATGATATCGTAGAGCCAAATGAGATCACCTGGAGTAGACGATTTGCCATTGGTCTCGGGTTCCCAAGTGGAAAAGTTGATGTACTTATCGACAAATTGATAGAGATGGTTCAGGCCAAAAAATCAAAGGAAGAGTGCATTTAGGCCGTTGAAGAGATGATCTACGGATGATCCTATCCAGATAAAAGTTTTGAGGGCGCTATTTGGCGCCTTTTTTTTGTGCCATAAGGAAGCGATCTTTACCGTGAAGGTCCTGGATGAGTTCTCCTGTAAAACCTCTCTCCTGCCCTTCCTTGAGGACCTCCAAACCATAAGCTTCATTGATCTCGAAGTAGAGCTTTCCTTTATCACTGAGGTATTGCACGGCGAAGTCGAAAATGACCTTGTAAAACAATAATGGATCTTCTTCAGAGAAGAGTGCCAAATGCGGCTCAAATTTAAGTACACGTTCTGCCATTTCTTGTTTATCCTCTTTGCTGACATAAGGAGGATTTGAAATGATCAAGTCGAAAAGTGGCCAATCTCCTTCTTTCCATTTAAGTATATCTGATTGAAGAATTTGCAGCTGCAGACCAGTGATACTGGCATTTTCGCGAGCAACATCTAAAGCGCTTTCTGAAACATCCAAAGCCATCACCTTGGCTTTTGGAAAAAGCTCCTTCATGGCCAGTGCGATGCAAGCTGAGCCGGTTCCAATATCCAGTATCTGATCCGCCTTTATTTGGGCATTCTTCACATGTAAGATGAGCTCCTCAGTCTCTGGTCTGGGAATCAAAACAGCAGGACTCACCTTCAACTCGAAATTCAGCCAATGCACCTTTCCGCTTATATACTGCACCGGCTTATGCTTAAGCGCTCGATGTAAGGCATCATTCATGACCTTTAGCTCTTCTTCGCTTATTTCGTGATCGCCTATGAGTAATTCAGCTTCATTAAGACCTAAGAGATCCTCAAAAAGAATCCGAGTCATCGCTCTGCCTTCATTTAAACCAAAGACCTGGCTCAGCTCCTGCTGGAGGTTTCGAAATAAGTCGGCCGCGAACATGATTCTGCGAATGTAGGCTTTGCATACTTTTGAAGCACCATGGAAGTAGAGGAATCATACATGCAAAGGTGTTTTGAACTTGCCGCTCAGGGCTATGGCAGCGTAGCACCTAACCCGATGGTCGGTGCTGTCATCGTATACAAGAACAAGATCATAGGAGAAGGCTTCCATCGGAAGTTTGGAGGAGACCATGCTGAAATTGATGCAATAAAGTCTGTGGCAGACAAATCACTTTTGAACGAATCCACCATCTACGTCAGTTTAGAGCCCTGTTCTCATCAGGGAAAAACCCCAGCCTGTTCAAAGGCCTTGATCGAGGCTGGTTTTCCATCAGTAGTGATTGGTCAAGCTGACCCAAATCCAATAGTTTCTGGCAGTGGGATCAAAATGCTTAAAGAAGCAGGGGTAAACGTGCTTACAGGAGTCCTGGAAGAAGAAGCAAGGGATCTGAACAGGCGATTCAATACTTTTCATGAAAAGAAACGACCTTATGTCATTTTGAAGTGGGCTGAAACCAGGAATGGATATGTAGATAACATTCGCAAAAGTCGTGAAGAAGCTGTCTTGAGAATTAGCGGTGAACAGAGTCAGGACTTCGTTCACTACCTCAGAAGTAAAGAGGATGCTTTTTTGGTGGGCTTCAATACTGCTCGTCTCGATAATCCTAAATTAAGCAACCGTCGATTTGGCAATAAACAAGCCCTAAGGGTGCTTCTCGACCCTAAATTAGCTCTCCCGGAGGATTATCATCTTCTCGATCAAAGTCAGGCTAGCCTGGTGTTTAATGGTCTTCGGGAAGAGTCAAAAAAGAACCTGGACCTTGCGTTGATCGACTTTAGCGCTTCTAACTGGCCTAAGGAGGTCCTGAACAAGCTATACCAAAGAAAGATTCAGAGTTTAGTCATAGAAGGCGGACCTTCAACGCACAAAGCTTTCATTGATCTGGGCCTATGGGATGAGTACTATCGCTTTATTGCTCCATTTGAGATCAAAGACGGAGTTAAAGCCGTTAATATTCAAGGTGAAAAAGAAATAACTGAAAGAATGCTTGGTAAGGATACCTTGCAACAAGCGAGGTCTTATTCGTCGTAACCTTCTGGCTTCCCAAATTTGTATACGATATCTACATTAGCGGAGGTAGACATCGCACCGGGATTTAAGCCTAACTCCCCTTCTGGAATAGGATGGCCAAGCTCATTAAAATAGTCTTCCCACACCTCAGCCGTTTCATTTGTTGCTGGGTCTTTAAAGGTCATAGGCTGAAGTTCAAAAATGGGTTGTCCGTTAATATTCCTGAAAGCTTCATAGAGAAGTTCAGAGCAATAATACATGTCATTTGAAATGTTGAAATAGTCGTCGTAAGGTTTACCAACAAGACTTAAAGCTACTGTTTTGGCGGTAGATAAAAGATTGGTATCCAGATTTTTGATTCTCCCTACTAAAACCTTAGGATCACCTGATTCATCGTGACTTCGATTGAGGAATGTATCTACTGCAGTAAGCACAACACCCTCACTTCCTGCCTCGAGGATCTTCCAGGAGTTATCGAACTTGACCAGCACGCCCACATGAGATAATTTAGAACCCATGTAGCCCTCGGTTACCTTTTCAATGGCTGTGCAGAATTGACCACAATCCTGATCTTGAAAGAACAGATCTCCTTCCTTAAAGCTATACTCTTCTTTTCCACCACAGGAAAAGAGCATAACACCTAAAACAAGAACTGATAATAATGGACTTAGATTCTTTACGGACATTCTCCTTCTGTATATTCTATTATGCCATGGCAGTTAGCAAAACAAGAATTTGAGTAGGTTTTATTGTTACAACCACAAACGGGGTCATACTCCATAGTACAAAATCCCACACATTCTTGTTCAGCGTATTCTTCTTTTTTACAAGAAGTAAAGCATGTAGCACTCAGTATGAAGAAGGCAATTATTAGTTTCAATTGAATGATCATCTTTCGATAATTGTTAAGAATCCACCGTTGAAAATTCAGTCACCACTTTTTTGAGCTTAGATATGGTCTCCTCCATGCTTAGTTCAGAAACACCGCCCGCCGCATTTTGGTGACCTCCCCCATTGAAGTATTTTCTCGCCAGATCGTTCACGTTTATATTTCCCTTCGACCTGAACGACATCCGATGCTGTGTATTGCGTTCTTTGATGAGAACGGATATGTTGACTGATTGAACGGACAATGGATAATTGACAAGCCCTTCTGTATCTCCCTTTTGATAATTAAACTCTTCTAATTCAGCGCTCGTTAAACTAATAAATGCGTAGCGCTCCTTTTCATGAACCTCCATTTTCTCTGATAGTGCATAGCCCATTAATCTCAGTCTACTTTCAGAGTTATTATCGTAGATCAATGATTGCACTCGTCCGCTATCCAGGCCTTTCTCCATAAGCTTTGCTGCAACTTGCATGGTGTATGCAGAAGTGCTTGAAAAGCGAAATGAGCCCGTATCGGTAACAATACCCGTATAAATGCATTCTGCTATAGGAAGGTCAACTTCCTTTTCCCATGCCAGGCCTTCAATGATCTGATAGATCATTTCCGAAGTAGAGCTCGCCCCAATATCGGAGAACATCAGGTCAAACTCATCTGGTTGCCTGTGATGATCTACCAGCACTTTGAACGCCTTGCTTTTCTCTAATAATTGAGCCAAACCATCCGCTGTGCGGTGAAATGCATTGTAGTCGAGGGAAAAGATAAGGTCCGATGCCTGAATGGCTTGCTTAACTCCTTTTGAATCTGCCTCATAAACTATACAATCATCAGCAAATGGCACCCAGGAATAAAAAGCAGGGTAATCATCCGGAAGCACTATCCGAACTCCCTTTCCTTTCTTTTTAAGCATCTGATACCATGCCAGAGAGGATCCCATAGCATCTCCGTCAGGGTTGCGATGCGTGGAAATTAAGATGTTTTGAGCTTGTTCAATTCGAGTTTTAAGCGCTAAAATTTTTTGGTCAAAGTTCATTGGGTAAAAATAGGATAATAGGTTTAGGGTTGTTCAGGGGCTAGGGACTAGGGACTAGGGGTTAGAGGTAAGAGGTTAGGATTTAGGGCGTTTGTACGTGCCTGATATAGGTTGACCACTTTTAATTAAGTGAGTCTATGAAAACAAAACTGCGTTCAATACAAAAGCA
>CBFHWY010000012.1:0-44619 GCA_965659675.1 Salibacteraceae bacterium
TGATCATTTCTCTTTTCAATAACAATCAGTTGGTTTTTCCTTTTGAGTCCTTGGCGTAATCAGGCCATTTTTTCCCAAAGCGATATGAAAGGCCAATTGAACCCGAAACAAGGTTGACTGCAGCTCCAGTTGGAAATGGGTATAATATTGGATTAGTCGTTGATGCTCTCCAAATCATATGAATATATCTAAGACTTGACTCCAAAGCAAATGAGCGAAACAATTGACAAGAAAAATCTAGTCCCATTGATGCGAATGGGTCAAAACTTTTGTGATTATATATAAAGGCTTCTAATTGTGAAATGTTATAAATATATCCTTCAAATCCAAACCTTAATCCTAATCCAGCACAAAGTGACCATTTTAATCTCTCCCCTTCATTGAAAATGTACTCCTGTCTTATTTCCCATAAATTGGAATTTCTCCATAAGAGCTCACCGTCTTCAAATTTATTGTCCGCCCATGCGTAGTTTGAAAAATACCTTTCATAAGATATTGTCGTTCGGTACCTGGCATGATAACGAACTCCATATTCAAAACGATATGCTCTAACCAGACTTGCACCATAGGCCTTCTCGAAGCCAAATTGCATAGGACTTCCATCAAAATATTTATGAGTTGGATAGGCTATGCTAAGTTCGTGTCCTACTTTTTGGCTGTAGGAAGACAAAAAGGAAAACAACACAAAAGTTAATAGAAGCGTCCTCAATTTATCACTGAATGAGCTATTACTGCGGCAGGAAGTTAATTGTTTTTTATAAGCGCTTGATTTAGAGCGCTTATTAATTCTTCTAAATCATCTGAAATAATATCCCAAACAATTTGCAGATCAACCCCAAAGTATTCATGTATAAGTCTGTTGCGGTAACCTTTGAGTCTGAGCCAGGGAATTTCGGTATGCGCATTTTGCATTTCAAGGCTAACTCGGCTCGAAGCCTCACCAATTATCTCAAAGTTTCTAACAACAGCGTCAATGGTCTTGTCATCTTCAATGAATTCATCAAATGACAAACCCTTCACATATTCCAATATTTTCTTGGCAGATTCGAGCATATCGTGAACGAGCAGATGATCATCTCGCTTAGACATAAATCAAGTCTTCTTCGATAGCACGCAAATACTTTGATTTGATGCCATTCCTGGAAACCAAATCTACTTTGGAACCTAAGGCAGATTCTAGCTCTTCAGCCAGATCAATAAACTTTGAACCAATCTTTCCATTGAGTTCGACCAATATGTCAATGTCACTATGAGAAAATTGTTCATTCCTAGAATAAGAGCCAAATAGTGCCATGGATGCAATGGGGTACTTTTTTGACAATTTTTTCTTTAAATCTCGGAGTTTAAGAAGTAAATCTTCCTTCGGAGCCATGATTCAAATTTAATGATTCATTTGTCAAACCAGCAACTAATGCACACCGCTTTATTCAGGTAAATCGAAAACAAAAGACTAATGCTATGATCAGGAGATGTGTACTACAAAGGGGAGCCTTCAGAATTGATGCAAAAGCTCAAAGGGAGTGGTAAAGTGGAGAAGCTCTAGGCTTTCTCTCGTTTGCTCGAATTTGCAAATGGATTCCAGGCCAAACATTCCTCGATCCAATAATTGAGATCTGCTTCCATGTCATAGCCCTCTGGATTTACATACATGAAACCTTTCATCGGTCTGCCGGTGAAGTCCATCTCAGTAACTCCAGTCTTGCTCAGATAAAAGTCTTTCTTCTTAGGGTCAACACGAATCATCAATCGTTCACCTAAGATTCCTAAACACATCTTATCGTCAACCATAAAAGCCAAACCACCGAACATCTTCTTCAATGAAAAATGCACTTTTTTGGCTTTTAGAGATCGCTCAAGGCGTTCTTGCAGATCTTCATCGTAAGCCATTACTTACTCACACTTTTACCTGTCTCCACATAATTCTTAAAGTCGACCATAAACTTACGCGATTGCTTTTTAAATGCTCCCGGCATCAACTTTAGCATGATCTTGTACATGAATTTATCGGCTTTAAACTCCGATTCTGAGATCCAGCGGGTTTTTTGATCATCAATCTTTTCGAAGAAGTTCTTCTGACCATTCCACATTCCAAGAGCTTGATAACTCGCATAAAAGTGATTGGGCAATTGATTGTCGATAATGGTCTCTTTGAGTTTTGATAAACCTGAATTCTTGTAGTGAAGAATAGTTGTTGAGCCGTTCTTCCCCGGTTCACCTTATAGTTCTTCGATGCGGTCAAATCCTTTTTGCCAGTGTTTGAGCGATTCTGGATCCTGAAATTTTTCAACTACTTCTTGAAGGGGTTTATCGATCTCTAATTCAACGGTATATTTCATGGCTCGGGTGATTTGATTTCAAACTTAGGAGATTTTGGTTTGTTTTGCTTTCATGTTAGATCTACTCATTGTGGGCGGCGGACCAATTGGGCTTGCATGTGGAATTGAAAGCCAGAAGCACGGCTTATCATACCGCATTATAGAAAAAGGAGTTTTGGTGAATAGCCTGTATCACTATCCGCTCAACATGAGCTTCTTCTCTACCTCAGATAAACTGGAGATCGGTGGAGTTCCTTTTGTTTCTCACAATGTCAAGCCCACGCGCAGCGAGGCCATTGAGTACTACAGACGCGTGGCAATGAAGTTTGATCTGAACATCGGGCTCTACGAGGCTTTAAAGAAGATCAAAAAAGAGGCAGATCATTATGTGATCACAACAGAGAAAGGAGAATACAAAGCCAGGAACGTTGTTTTGGCAACGGGATTCTACGACATTGAGAACCAATTGAATATTCCCGGAGAGAAACTAGATAAAGTGTCTCATTATTACCTCGACCCTCACCCCTACTTTCGTCAGGATCTGGTAATTGTTGGCGCCAAAAACTCTGCAGTAGACGCAGCGCTGGAATGCTGGAGAAAAGGAGCGAAATCTGTTACCATGATCATCCGCGAGGACAAAATTTCCGACAGCGTAAAGTATTGGGTTCGTCCAGATATCATTAATCGTATTGAAGAAGGCAGTATCAAAGCTTACTTCAATTCCGAACTAAAAGAAATCAAGACGAGCACCGTCATTTTTGACAGCCCAGAGGGTCAACAAGAGATCAAAAACGACTTTGTTCTGGCTCTAACTGGGTATCGACCTGATTTCTCCTTAATGGAGGATTTAGGCGTTGATCTGGATCGAGATGACTCGATGATCCCAAGCTATAACGAATCTACGATGGAGTCCAATGTTTCAGGCCTTTACCTCGCTGGCGTGGTTTGCGGTGGACTACAAACACGCAAATGGTTTATTGAAAATTCAAGAGTGCATGCCGACTTGATTACCAGCGACATAAAGAAGAAATGCTGAATTATTATTTGATTTTCTCAAACACTTGAGCACTTTTTCTGTTCTTTCGTAAATCGATTTTCCCCAAAAGAAATTGTTGAATTGAGGTTTTTAAAAACAGATTGATGGAGATCCTTATTTTCATGATAGTTATTTGGTACGGGGGCTTATTCTTCCAAACCTTATTCCACCACCGGTACGCAGCGCATCAGACTTTTGAGATTTCGAGAAGTACTGAAAAGCTCTTTTACATTCTAAGCTGGATATTCCAAGGAAGTAGCTATTTAAGTGCCTATGGCTATGGCGTTATGCACAGAATTCACCATGCTTATGCGGATACTGAAAAGGATCCCCATTCACCTAAAATAGATAAGAATCTGTTTAAAATGATGTGGAAGACTAGACAGGTATATCAGGAAATCAATCACCAGAAAGTTAAAGTTGAAGAACGTTTTTTAAATAATGTGCCGCAATGGAAAAAGTTTGACGTTTTTGCGAGTTCCTGGTTTAGCAGGATGTTTTGGGTACTTGTGTACGCCACCTTCTTTTACTTTTTCGCTACGGCCTGGTGGCAGTGGTTACTTCTTCCAATTGCTATTCTGATGGCACCTATTCATGGGGCGATCATTAACTGGTTCGCACACATCTATGGTTACGTCAATTTTAAAGTAAAGGATACCTCTAAAAATTTCTTGCCTTTCGATTTTTTGATGTTAGGGGAAGCTTATCATAACAATCATCATAAGCGCAGTAATGATCCCAATTTTGGTGTACGGTGGCATGAGATTGACCCGGTGTACTTGATAATGAGAGTACTTCACGCACTTAAAATCATTCGAATCAAGAAGCTAAAGGCTAAGGTCTCAACTCCCTGATCAGCTTTTAGAGTCAAGAGCTTCTACACCCCCTACCTGCCCGACCCAATTGTAACAAAACAGGTTATTCTCACTGGACACTTTGGTGAGACCAGGAGTATTAACTCACAATTTGATTGAAGCTTTATCCTGAGTTAGTTAGCCTGCTTTTAATAGGATCAGATATTTGGTGGCTTAACTAGAGTTTTATATTATTGTTTATACCTGATAATGAAATAGATAGTATTTACGCAGGATGGCGGAACCGAAAAGCCTTACGAGTAGGACAAGCTTAAACCAAACTAATTATGGATCCAGTTGAAGCATTATATGGTGCACTCGCCGCTGCCGGTATAGGTGTGCTGTAATCTTTGAACTAATCATTCTTGTACTATTGATCGTCAGTTATTGGATGATCTTTGAAAAAGCAGGAAAGCCGGGGTGGCCTCCATCATTCCAATCTACAACGCAGTGGTACTGCTGCAAGTTGCGAAGAAACCAGTTTGGTGGATCATCTTGTTGCTAATTCCTTTTGTAAACCTGATCGTTTACATCGTTCTTCTACATGCAATTTCAAAAGTCTTTGGAAAAGGTGGTGGCTTTACAGTTGGACTTTTCCTTCTGCCATTTATCTTTTTTCCAATTCTGGGTTTTGGAAGTGCAAAATATCAGGGAAGTACAGAAGAAGCAGGGGCTCCCTCTACATCTACTGAATGATATCGGACTAAAGGTCGGCTTTATAAATTCATAACATCTAAACACTCGAGCGCGGCGACCACGTCTCGCTTTTTTGTGCTCTACACCCATGTCAATTTAAGCCCATACTAGCTTTTAAGCACTCATTAGAGATAATAAGCTGATCTCAATAGTCCAACAAAAGCTGAATCTTCCTCTCCAGGGCTGATTTTGCTAAAAAACCCTCTTCCAAATTCGCTGAAAAAGGCACAGGCGTATCCATACTTGCAAGGCGCATCACCGGTGCATCAAGATCCTCAAAACAGTTTTCGTTGATCAAAGCAGCGATCTCTGCTCCTATTCCTCCCGTTAAGGTGTCTTCGTGTAGAACCAGCACCTTGCCCGTTTTTCGAACGGACTCAAAAACTGCCTCCTCATCAAGGGGCATTAATGATCTAAGGTCGATGAGATCGATAGCCAGCTCTGGATGTTCTGCCATATAGTCCATGGCCCAATGCACACCCATACCATAGGTGATGATACTCAAATCATTTCCTTCTGAGATCACTTTTGCTTTTCCAATTGGTAATTCGTAGTAATCCTCCGGAACAGGGCCTGAAATAGATCGATATAATGCTTTGTGCTCAAAGAAAAGAACGGGATTCTTCTCTTCTACCGCCCTGGTCATCAATCCTTTGGCGTCCGACGGAAATGCAGGGTAAAGAATGATCAATCCTGGAACATGAAAAAACCAGGCTTCGTTGCTCTGGGAGTGAAAGGGCCCAGCCCCTACTCCTGCACCAGTGGGCATGCGAATCACCACATCAGCCTCTTGGCCCCAACGCCAATGGATCTTCGCCAGGTTATTGACGATCTGGTTAAATCCGCAACTCACAAAATCGGCAAACTGCATCTCCATGACCGACTTTCTGCCTTTAATGGATAAACCAAGTGCAGCTCCTACTATGGCGCTTTCGCAAAGTGGGGTGTTTCGCACCCGATCTTTTCCAAATTCCTCGACAAATCCTTCTGTTACTTTGAAAACACCTCCGTATTCGGCTACATCCTGACCCATGATCACCAGATCCTGGTGTTTTTGCATGGATTGTTGCAGACCTTCTCTTACCGCATCCACTAAACGGATCTCCCGGTCTGTGCTGATCAGATCTTCTTCCTTGTTGTTCGCTTTGGGATCTGCAGCAAAAAGATCATTCAATTCTTGCTGTTCATCAAATTCAACGGGAGCTTCTGCATAGGCCTCTTCAAGACCTTCTTCGATCTCCTTCTTGATCTCAGCCCTCATGCTCTCAATACCTGCCTCATCGATCAGGCCTTCATCCATCAGGAAGCGCTCGTAATTATCTACCGGATCCTTTTTTGCCCACTCCTCAAAAAGCTCAGAAGGAACATATTTAGTGCCACTCGCCTCCTCGTGTCCGCGCATTCGGAAGGTATTGCACTCCAGCAGAAATGGTCTGGGTCGCTCAATGATCGACTTGCGAATGTCCCTGATCGTGTGATAAACCTCCAGAATATTATTGCCGTCAATGCTCAATGCATCCATGTGGTAACCCGGACCTTTTTTCACAAAACTTTGAAACTTGAATTGCTCGTGCGAGGGCGTTGAGAGTCCGTATCCATTATTCTCTATGCAAAAGATCACAGGTAGATCCCAAACACTGGCTACATTGAGTGCCTCGTGAAATTCACCTTCTGATGTTCCGCCGTCACCGCTAAAAACCAATACAGCTTTTTTGTCTTCGTCCAGGAGATGTCCGAGTGCGATGCCATCGGCAATGGAAAGTTGAGGGCCAAGATGTGAGATCATCCCTACGATGTGATGTTCTTTTGAACCAAAGTGAAATGAGCGATCGCGACCTTTGGTGAACCCACTGGCTTTGCCCTGGAATTGAGCAAATAAACGTTTGAGTGGAATCCCACGTCCGGTAAAGATCCCGAGGTTTCGGTGCATTGGAAGTACAAACTCATCACTTTCCATGGCCATAATGGAGCCCACCGAGATCGCTTCCTGTCCCATTCCAGAGAACCATTTTGAGATCTTTCCCTGTCGAAGAAGGATCAGCATCTTCTCTTCGATCATTCGCGGTTTTAGCAGCTGACGAAAGAGATCGATCAGCTCTTCCTTACTTAAATCTTTCCGGTCGAAGTCCATTCCATAGGATTTGAGGACTAAAATAATTCTAGTTTATATCCTTGACTACTTTTGTGCTTAAAATTATGAACATCAGAACTACCATCATTATCCTCTTCAGTGCTTTGACACTCAGTTCTTGTCTTGAGAACGAAAAAGGATGCACCGATCCAAAAGCAGATAACTACAACTTCAATGCGACCAAGGACGATGGCTCTTGTTTGTATGGAGGAAAGACCATCGAAGAGATCATGGATGATGGTGGCTTTAACCCTGTTGGCGGAGGAGATACCATCTATGTAGGTTGCATGGATACTTCGGCAATCAATTACGACCCCAAGGCCAATGTTTCTGGTCCATGTTATTTTGTTGGTTGTACCGATACAGCGGCTGCCAACTATGACCCTCAGGCTACTATAAATGATCCTTCAGCCTGTATTTATGAAGGTTGCACTGATCCTGAGGCTGACAATTACGATCCCCGTGCAACGATCGATGATGGCTCGTGTATAGGTAAGCGGGAGAAGTTTGTTGGAGATTGGGATGTGAGCTCCGACTGTGGATTCCAATTCCTAATTGCAGGCACACAGAACATCAGTATCGTAAGTGGTAACCAAGATGAAATACTCTTTTCTCCTTTTGTAGGAGGTGGCGATGCCGTGGGAGAAGTAGACAACCGCGTAGAGGTTGAGATTCCGCAAAGCAGCAACGGCCCATTCGATTTTAGTGCTTCTGGTGAGATCAGTGCTAATGGTCAGGAAATCACATTAGATATCGCGTACACCAACAACATTCCTTTTGTTGGAGGAAGCGGAACCTGCACAGCCACCTACATCAAGCAGTAGATGGGTCACTTTAGCTTTATCATCAATCCGGTTGCTGGAGAAGGTAAAGCTGAAGCTCTAAAATCGCTGATACCAGAATACCTCAGTGAAAATGAATACAGCGTCTTCGTATCAAAGGCCATCGGTGATGCAAAAAGCATTGCTGAAAATGCCCTGAATGGACCTTCTGATACGCTTGTAGCTGTCGGTGGCGATGGCACCATCAACGAGATCGCATCGGTTTTGGTTAACACAAAAAAAGCGCTTGGGATCATACCTGCTGGTTCAGGAAATGGTTTAGCGAGGAATCTGGGAATCCCCCTTGACCCAGACGAAGCACTTCAACAACTTATTTCTGGCTCTGAAACCTCGATCGATTCGGGCAAGTGGAATGATCGATTCTTCTTCAATCTTATGGGAATTGGTCTGGAAGCCTCTGTTTCAAAGCGATTTCGCGAACGAAAAAGCAGAGGTTTCATGGCCTATGCCATTGATACCTTCACAGAATACGTAAAGCTCAAAAAGTATCCTTTTAAGATCAGGGTAGATGACAAAGAACTGATTGTCGAAGCAGTACAACTCAGCCTTTGTCTTGGACCACAATATGGAAACGAAGCCTATATCGCTCCGCTAAAGCTCTTCAATAATGGTAAGCTTCAGCTCGTAATTTTAAAAGAGGTTAAACTACATCGCTTACCTGTTATTCTACCCGCACTGTTCAATCAGCGTTTTCATGAATTAGCAGAAGTTGAGACCTATGATTGCACAAGTTTTAGCGTGGAATCAGAGGTCCCCTTTCTTCATTTGGACGCAGAGGTCTTTCCTGCAGAAGAGAGAATTGAGGTTGAGATCCTGCCTAAAAGTCTGAAAGTGCGATATTAGCAGCATGGGAAATAATAAGAAAAAGAGACGCGATATTGTGTACTCCACCAACCCTGATTACGACTACGATTATGAGGGGGGAGATGAGCAGGAAACCCTCGAACCAGGAGCTCAGAAACTCAAGATCTTACTCGAAAAGAAAGGTAGAGGCGGAAAAACGGTGAGCATCGTTTCTGACTTTGCAGGAAGCTCAGACGATCTCAACGATCTGGGCAAACAACTAAAATCATCCCTCGGAACTGGTGGTTCCGTAAAAGATGGGGAGATCATCATTCAAGGTGACCGAAGAAAGGATATTCAGGCGAAACTCGACAAACTGGGCTACAACAGCAAGCTTGCCGGGGGCTGATCAAACCGGGTTACACTCAAATCCTGCGTTCTCCTTTTGCTCGATCTCGTCGGGCGTTGCGGTGCAGAATTCTTCTGTGGCTTCCTCTTCTATTACTTGTCCTCCGCTAATGATCTCTATAGTATGTGTACACTCATAGCACTGTGAACATGCGGTAAAACTCAAAGCGGCTAGCACTATCATGAAGTATTTCATCTTTCTTTTTTTGAATTGAAATTAAAGGTACAAGTTATGTACCAAACCTTATGAGGTCACTCTTCGATACAGGTCTTCATATCGGGGTAAAACTTTCTCAATGTCAAATTTAAGCGACCACTCCCTGGCTTGTTCCTTAAATTTTTGATGGCGTTCTTCGTTCTCGAGTATGTGTATGGCGCTTTGTGCGATCGCTTCAATATCACCCACATCGCATAGGAGACCAGAGAAATTATGCTCATTGACCTCGGGTAACCCTCCGCTGTTTGAAGAAACGACTGGCACACCAGAAGCCATTGCTTCAAGTGCCGAAACTCCGAAGCTCTCTGTTTCAGAGGTCAGCATGAAAAGATCGGCACTGGTCAATACGCCTTCGGTAGATTTAAACTTCCCAAGGAAGGCAGTATCATCACAGGTCTTTAGCTCACGACACAAACTTTCTGCTTTATAGCGCTCAGGTCCATCACCAATGAAGATCAATTTAGCAGGAATGGACTTTCTGATAATGGCAAAGGCTTTTACGATGTCCTGCACTCTTTTTACTGGTCGGAAATTTGAGATATGCATGATCACCTTCTCCCCATTAGGAGCATATTTCTGCCTTACCGTTTGTTCGTAGTCCTTTCGATACTTTTCAGTACGGATAAAGTTAGGGATCACTTCAATTTCAGAGTGTACTTTAAAATGTTCGTAGGTATCTTGTTTTAACGACTTTGACACAGAGGTCACCGCATCACTCTGATCGATCACAAATTCGATCACAGGTTCAAACGAAGGATCTCTTCCTACCAGGGTGATATCTGTACCGTGCAATGTGGTGATGAATGGGATCTTGATGCCCTGAGAAGCCAGGATCTGTCTTGCCAGATAAGCCGCGGAAGCATGTGGAATGGCATAGTGCACATGAAGAAGATCCAATTTCTCGTGTTTGACCACATCCACCAATTTTGAACTCAGATTGATCTCGTATGGCAGGTAATCAAAAAGCGGATAATCCTGAACCGCTACCTCGTGATAGAACAGATTCTCTCCAAAAGCATCGAGTCTCACAGGTTGACGATAGGTGATAAAATGCACCTCATAACCACGCTGAGCGAGCTCTTTTCCTAATTCAGTAGCTACAATCCCACTTCCGCCGTAGGTTGGATATAATACGATGCCTATTTTCATTCTTCTGCCTTACTTAGGCTATCATCAGGCTCCACAGGAAGAGCATCATAAATAGCTTGTTGAATATTGGTCCTGATGTCCATTTTTATGAGCTTCTTGTTGGAAGCATCTGGATATACGCGATTGGATAGAAAGATATAGATCAAATTCTCATTGGGATCAGCCCAGGCAATGGTACCGGTGAATCCGGTATGCCCAAAACTCGCATAAGAAACACAGGTACAGGTTGGTCCCGGACCACCATCCGTAACGGGTTTATCAAAACCTGCTCCCCTCCTGTTTTCCTCACAGAATTGACAATCAGTATATTCTTTTACCGTTTTTTCCTGGATGTAGCGTTTGCCGCCATATTCACCCCAATTATTCAGCATTTGCATGAGCTTAGCCAGGTCATTTGCTGAGGAAAAAACTCCAGCATGACCGGCCACTCCGCCCATCAATGCTGCTCCGGGGTCGTGAACATCCCCGTGAATCTGTTTCTTTCTGAAATAAAGGTCATATTCGGTGGGAGGAATTCGATCCAGGCCAAATCGTTTTCGTGGCAAATAACCTGCTGTGCTCATTCCAAGCGGCTTATAGAACTCCTTCATAGCAAACTTATCCAGGGTTTGCTGAGCCTGCGACTCAATGATCATTTGAAGGAAGTAATAGCCCAGATCGCTGTATTTGTACTCCTTTTTTTCATTTAAGGGAGTCTCAAGAATGGTGTTCAGTATCTCCTCCCTTATGACATAATGGGAATAAAGATTATCGCTCACTCTGTTTGGATAGGTCTCAGAAGGTGCTAAACTGTAATACTGATACATCGGAAAGCCCTTGACCAGTGTGTTTTCATAGAAGGGCAAATATGGCTTTAGCCCAGCCTGATGAGCTAGCATGTCTCTAATGAAGATATCATTGTATTCTGAACTGTCGGCAATGACATCTTCCAGATAGTAGCATACCCGATCATCCAGCGATACCTTATTGCTATCATCCAATTTCATAAATGAGATGGTAGAGGCAGCGATCTTTGTGATGCTCGCAAGGTCATAGAGGTCATCTAACTTGACCTTTTTCTTGTTCTCATAGGTATGAAAGCCAAAAGCCTTGTGATAGAAGATCTTTTGGTCTTTAGCAACCAAGACCTGGCAACCCGGATAGGCTTGTTCTTCCAGCCCTTTCTTGACCAGGTAGTCGATCTTTGCAAGGTCCGCAGAACGAATGCCTAATTCTTCAGGTATCGTATATTTAAAACGGATCTGTTCGCTGATCTCCTCCCCTGTTTTTGAGGGAAAGCGATCATTGGCACCAACAGGTAGCTTGCCATTCAAGTTCAGACCTCCAAAAAGAGCCATCGCTGCAGCCTTCTGGGTATATTCATCTTCGTGAAAGGTGACCAGGATGGATTCAAAGTCAGCTTCATTCTTCAGGTATTTAAGTCCATACGGATTCCCAAAGTACACCAGACTGGAAGACATTTTTCTAAACATCCGCAGGTCGTCGATAGTGCTTCCTTTAAAACCGAATTTCCGCGATGGGTATTGTGAGTTATCGTGAAGTGAGACGATCACATGATTGAAGGTATCGAGCTTTTTTAATAGGATAGAGCGATCCACCGCATCGGCATTCTTTGAGATCGAAAAGCACTTTAGCCCGGTATAGAGTTTCAACTGCTCATGAAAAGCATTGTTATCCTTATCCCCTATCGCAACAGCTGCAATATTCAGTTCCTCAAGTGCCTTGAACGGAATGCGTCCTGCTTCGTTTTTAACGAGAGTCAAACTTGCATCGATCAACTTTCTTCTCGTGAGTTCATATTCATTTTGATTGAGTTCTTTGTAAAGACCCTCAACTTCGATTGAGTCTTCTTCCCAGAGCCCTAACCATTGTTTTGCCATCAAGATCTTCCTCACTTTTTGATCGAGTATGGCCTCATCGATGTTGCCTGAAATGATCTGTGCTTCGATCTTTTCGATAGCCAATGGAACATCTTCAGGGAAGAGCAAGACATCATTTCCGGCGAGGAAGGCTTTGAGATCAACTTCCCCCGGATCAAAGAATCTGGAGACTCCTTTCATATTCAAGGCATCGGTAAACTTCAAACCTCTAAAGCCCATTTCGTCCACTAAAAGATCCTGAACAATGGATGAGGAGAGTGTGGAAGCCAGGTTGTCGTTTGAATCCAGCGCAGGAATATTCAGATGGGCGATCATCATCGAAGCTATGCCAGCATCGATCATTTTACGGAAAGGATACATTTCAACTTCTTCCAGGCGTTTTTTGTCGTGTTTGATCACAGGAAGGTTCAAATGAGAATCGGTATCTGTGTCGCCATGTCCGGGAAAGTGCTTGGCACATGCCAGCACTTTATTGTCCTGCATTCCTTTCATGTATGCAATGCCGTGATTGGCCACCAGCTCTTTATCTTCCCCAAAGGAGCGTGAATTGATCACCGGGTTATTAGGGTTGTTGTTTATATCGACCACTGGCGCAAAGTTTACGTGCACACCGAGGCGGCGACACTGTTTGGCAAGGTCAGCGCCCATGTCATAAATGAGTGACTCATCCTGAATTGCTCCAAGCGCCATCTGACGAGGATATTTTATGGTGCTGTCCAGACGCATAGCTAAGCCCCACTCCGCATCCATCGCGATCATAAGCGGTATGTCTGCTTTGGATTGGTACAGGTTGGTTAAGCGCGCCTGTCGCACTGGCCCACCTTGAAAGAAGATCAATCCTCCAATTCCATAATCCTTCACAAGTTCAGTGAGCTCATTCACATGAGCTTCGCCCTTATTGGAATAGGCTGCCACCATGAAAAGCTGACCGATCTTTTGTCTGACATTCAAGCTTTGGATCAGGCTATCCACGGCATTTACATCATCCATCTCGTACACAGGCCGCTTGTAAGTGCTTACTTGCGTGCGCACCAGTGAATCCTGGGATATGCCACTGAATTGGGCTTCAGCACCTATCACAAGAATGGACAACAAAAAGATCAAAGCTGTTCGCATGCTAATTCTCTATGCTATAAAAGTACTTTTCATGTACCGCGAATTCCCTGCCAAAAAAGGGAATTTTAAACAAAACAAAGTGAACGCAGTCGGAGGCTACTCTACGTATAGCAAGTAACCTTTGAGGTACTCTGTTTCAGGGTGGTAGATGTTCACCGGATGATCGGCGGCCTGATGAAGTTCACGCAATATCCTTACAGCTCTTCCGGCATCTGCACTTGCATTGAGGATCATGTAATGAAAATCTTGTTTTGACACCACTTGCGAACAGGAGAAAGTAAAGAGGAAAGTACCCGCTCTCATTTTCTTCATGGTATTGCCGTTGAGTCTGCGATATGCCCTCAATGCATTTTTCTTCGCCGATAGATGTTTTGCAAATGCGGGTGGATCGAGCACGATGACATCGTAATTCAGATCATCATTTGAGATAAAGTCGAAAGCATCTTTTGTGATCGCCTGATGGCTAAAGGGTTGTTCTGTTTTATTCATAGCGATATTCTCCTGACAGAGTTTCATGGCGGGTTCTGAGAGATCCACTGAGCAGACCTCTTTTGCGTCACCAAGCTGGGCTGCCACACTAAAGCCTCCCGTGTATGAGAAAACATTCAATACCGACCGATCCTTTGACATTTGACGCAAGAGGAGTCGATTATCGCGCTGATCCAGGAAGAATCCAGTTTTTTGTCCGCCCGTCACATCAATTTTCAATTTTATTCCATGTTCTAGTGCCTCTACATGAACGGAATCCTGTTTTGCCGCGTTTCGTTCAGCTGATCGGCTGTGAAAAGTGATTTCTTCACCCAACAGATCTCGAAATGCAGACTTGATCTCTTTTTCGGCATTTTGCATTCCGCGCGAATGAAATTGAAGGACCAGGTGATCGGCATAGCGATCCACTACCAGGCCTGGTAAACCATCCCCTTCTCCGTGGATCAACCTCAGGGCATTGGTATCAGAAAGCTGCAGTTTACTGCGCATCTCGATCGCCTTGCTGAGCTTCTCCTTCCAAAATGTCTTGGCGTCAATTTCCTGTCCAAATTTGAGCACTCTTACCGCGATGCTCTTTTTCCCGTAGTGTCCAAAGGCCAGGGTTTCGTCTTTGGAAGACAAAAGTTTTACCATTTCACCTTCCTCTGGTCGGTCTTTGATATGCTGCAAAGCACCGGAAAAGATCCAGTGATGTTTTCGTTGCAAACTTTTTTCTTTTCCTGGCTTTAACTTTAGTTCCTTCATGATATCGAGCAAAGGAAGTCATTTGATACTTGATAACACACACAATCTGAGGCTATACTTTTTAGCTGCCCTTCTTTCAGGCTTTTTTGAAAAAATATTAGTCCCATTGAACCTTTTTGAAAATTGATGGTTCTATTATCCACTACTAAGTTTTCATGGCGGTAGTGATGGTTTGGTTTAAAATAGAAAAGGCGCTCATGGAGCGCCTTTTCTTATTAATCACTAAACTAAACTTACAATTATGAAACTTTGATCTCCTTGCTCAATCTCGCTTTTTCAGCTTTAGGTAGGTTAAGCTTCAAAACTCCATCCTCATATTTGGCATCGATCTTATCCTGATCGATCTTACCCTGAGGCATGGTGAAGCTTCTTGAAAAACTACTGTAGTTGAATTCTCTTCTACTGTAGTTGAATTCTCTTCTACTGTAGTTGAATTCTCTTCTACTGTAGTTGTCTTCATTCACTTCTGTCTTTTCGCTTTGCTCCGCTTTGATCGTCAAGGTATCTTTATCCAACTCGATCTTGATGTCCTTTTTATTTAGTCCAGGTGCAGCAAGCTCGATCATATATTCTTTTTCGTTTTCCTGAATATTGACGGCAGGTGTGCTCAATGAATGTCCACCATTGTTCACTGCAAAAGGTCTAAGGTCGAAGATCTCATCCCATAAACTTGGGAAACTTGTTCTATTGTGTTTTATCATTTTCATGGTTGATTGTTTGGCATAAACTACTTCAATTTGAATACCAAGTGGAAAATGAAGCTAAGAAGCTGAAATTTTAGCAGTAATTAGCAATTCCCCCTGACTTAATGTCACTTAACCGACTGTTTATCAAGACATTTTGACTTATTCTCATTCTTTGAAAAATCGGCTATATTTGCCCGCTTCAAAAGAAAAGTTCTTTTACAATTTTGGCGAGGTAGCTCAGTTGGTTAGAGCGTCGGATTCATAACCCGGAGGTCAGGGGTTCAACTCCCCTCCTCGCTACTAGTTTGGGGATTGGGAGTTAGGAGTCAGAGGCTGGAGGTCAGAGGCTGGAGGTCAGAGGCTGGAGGTCAGAGGCCAGAGGCTGGAGAAAGTCGAAACTACTATTCATTACTTTTCATTTTTCAAGTCTGAAGTCCACCTGCGGCAAGTAAGCCTGCTACCTCCAATCAGAAGCCTAATGCTTTAATGCTTCCTTTGTCTTGCGGCTTGTGTCTTGCGGCTTGTGTCTTGTGTCTTGTGTCTTGTACCTAGCGTCTTGCGGCTTGTGTCTTGTGTCTTGTGTCTTGTGTCTTGTACCTAGCGTCTTGCGGCTTGTGTCTTGTGTCTTGTGTCTTGTACCTAGCGTCTTGCGGCTTGTGTCTTGCGGCTTGCGTCTTGCGTCTTGTGTCTTGTGTCTTGTGTCTTGTACCTAGCGTCTTGTGTCTTGTGTCTTGTGTCTTGTACCTAGCGTCTTGCGTAAACTTTCACAATACCCCAAAAGATCCATTATTTGCTCCTTGATGAAGATTCTACATCTTTGCTTTTGTGAGATTCCTGAAAGAGCAAAGACTATTCTTCCTTCCTTACATCTTCTTTCTGCTGATCGCTGTAGCACTGGTCATTTCATACGACCAAAAAGAGCTTCACCTCTTTCTGAATAGTTTTCACAGTTCTTTCCTCGACAGTTTTTTCTACTGGGTGACCTATTTGGGCGATGGTCGGCTGCTCTTTCTGATCCCCTTATTGCTTCTCATTAGCACTGCACGAAAGGCGATCTATGTTTTCCTATCCACTGCTTTGGCATCCATTCTAACACAGATCTTAAAAAGACTCATTGAAGCACCAAGACCATCAAAGGTATTTGAGGAGGGCCAACTCTATCTTGTCGAAGGAATGAACCTTCACAAGCATTTTTCCTTTCCTTCGGGACACACCACTACGGCCTTTGCTTTTTTCTTTTGCTTGTCCGTTCTCAAACCAAAATACACCTGGCTATTTCTACTCATCGCTGTTTTAAGTGGCTTTAGCAGAGTATACCTTTCTCAGCATTTCCTGGAAGATGTTGTGGCCGGTTCGCTTGTGGGGATCTCTGGTGCTTTTATGGGTTTATTAATTATGCGTTTATTCAGATCATCAAAACTCGATCGCAATTTATTTGGGCTTGAAAATCGAATCTAAATATCTTCCTCTAGCACTTGTACTTTTAGGTATTCTCCTGTATATGCCTTTCATTGGCAGTGTGCACCTCTTCGACTGGGATGAGATCAACTTTGCGGAATGTGCAAGGGAGATGATCATTAGTGGTGATTATCTGAGGGTGCAGATCGACTTTGAAGATTTTCATCAAAAACCCCCGCTCTTCATATGGTTTCAGGTGATGAGCATGAAACTTTTTGGAATCAATGAGTTTGCTGCTCGCTTTCCCAATGCCATTGCTGGAATCCTAAACCTGGTTTTACTCTATCTCATTGGAAAAAAGATCAGAAGTCCAAAATTCGGCTTGATCTGGGCACTGGCACACGGTTTATCATTTCTGCCATTTCTTTATTTCAAATCGGGGATCATCGACCCATGGTTCAACCTATTCATCTTCTCCGGAATCATCCTATATCTCTTTGGGCTAGAAGACCGTAAGTACTCCTGGACCATACTCTCCGGGGTCTGTATTGGCCTTGCGGTTCTCGCTAAAGGTCCAGTAGGTTTATTGCTTTTTGGCGCTACCATCGCGATCAGCGTTTTTAGCAAGCGTCTATGGTGGGCCCTTAATTGGCGTTATCTGATCAGCTTCATTTTGCCATTCATATTGGTGGGAGGCTTCTGGTTCTTGTTGATCATTTTCTCGGGTCGATCAGAGATCATAGTAGCATTCATCGATTATCAGATACGCCTTTTCAGCACAGAAGATGCAGGGCATGGTGGTCCATTCTTTTATCATTTTATTGTGCTACTTATCGGCTGCTTTCCAGCTTCTATATTTGCCCTAAAGCCGATCTTCAACAGGAAAGAAGACTTCCACGAGACGGCCATATTCTGGTCGATGTTGTTCACGCTCATCCTCTTTTCCATCGTAGAAACCAAAATTGTACACTACTCTTCATTTTGCTATTATGGGCTGAGCTTTTTTGCCGCAAAATACCTTTCTGTAAAGGCATCCGATCGTTGGGTCAGGATCCTTACCACCATTGGATCATTCATTTGGATCCTGCTACTCATAAACATAGCCGTATTTGGAATGCTCATGCATGATCTCGACCTCGCTGCTTTCATCAAAGACCCATTTGCTCTGGCCAATATGCAAGCCAAAGTGAACTGGACCTATGCCGACCTCCTTCCAGGTCTGTTGATGCTTATCGGGGTAGTGAGCTATATCTGGAAACGAAATCAAATTGCTTTTTGGCTTTCGAGCAGCCTGGCTATTTATGCCTTTTTAGTGATGATCGTACCTAAGATCGAAGCTTACTCGCAGCGCGCTGCCATTGAGTATTTTGAATCGATTAAAGCCAAAGATGCAGAAGTGTATCCCTTCGGATATAAGAGCTATGCCCACTTATTCTATTCTGACAAACGTCCCGAAGAAAAGGGCTCTGAATTGCAGTATTTGGTTACCAAGATCCAAAAAGCAGAGCAACTGGAATCGCTTCACCCAGAGGCGATCAAGTTACAGAGTAGAGATGGATTTTTGCTTTACGAATTACCTTGATTCACCTACTTCTTGGTCGTCAGTAGATTAAATACTATATTGCAGGGTTCATTAGCACCCTCAAATGGAGAAAGAAGAATATCAGATCGAGTTTGAGCTCAGATCATCCCCTAAAGTACTCTACAACAGGCTGGCCACCCCAAGTGGTTTAGCAGAATGGTTTGCCGACGATGTCAATGTAAAAGATGGCATATTTACTTTCAGTTGGGATGGCTCAGATGAAGAAGCTAAACTTCTCGACAAGAAACCAGATGAGTTCATTCGCTGGCAATGGCTCGACGATGAAGGAACAGATTGCTTTTTTGAAATGCGAATTCGCATAGATAAGATCACCAAAGAGGTGGCTCTGGTGGTGACCGATTTTGCGGAGCCCGATGAAGTGGATAGCGCCATGAGACTATGGGAAAGTCAGATCCACGAACTGCAACACGTTATTGGCTCCTGATTCAGGCCATTTCTGGACTTATATTTGCAAGGACTAAAAGTCCATGAAGAAACTCTATAAGCTGGTACTAGGGACCTATCTCGGTCCATTTATCCTCACCTTCCTGATCACCCTTTTCATCCTTGTGATGCAATTCCTCTGGAAATACATCGATGAGATGGTAGGTAAAGGTCTGGAATGGAGCATTATTATCGAACTGCTCTTCTATGCCAGTGCAAACCTTGTCCCCATGGCCCTGCCCCTGGCCGTGTTATTGTCTAGCATCATGACCTTTGGCAGCATGGGTGAGCATTACGAACTTGTCGCCTTCAAATCTGCCGGGATCTCCCTTCAAAAAATTATGACTCCCCTCATCGGATTTGTATTGATACTGAGTTTGGGCGCTTTCTACTTCTCCAATTCCATCTGGCCGGTGGCCAACTTGAAATTTGCTTCCTTACTTTACGATATTCGCCATAAAAAACCAGCCATAGACATTCAGGATAAAGTCTTTTTTAAAGAATTTGACGGTTTTGCCATTCGCGTTGAAAAGAATGATAAAAAGCAGAATGTCATGTATGATGTGCTGATCTACGACCATCGCGACAAAAAAGGAAACCGCAAGGTCATTAGGGCGAAAGAGGGTGTCATGCAGATCACTCCCGATGAGAAGTACATTGAATTCATTCTTAGTGATGGTCATAGCTATAGCGATGAAGGAAGCAAGACTCAAAGTCACTTCCGGACCAACTTTGAAGAAGAGATCATTCGCTTTGATCTGAGCACCTTCAAAATGGAACGAAGTGATGAAGAGCGCTACAAGAACAATTACAAGATGCTCAATCTCGCTCAGTTAAGTGATCAAATAGATACACTGCAAGAAAAATTGGACAATCGCGTTGATGTTTATGAGAACAAGATCAATGACTATTACCTGCTGATGCAAGACAGCTTTTCCATACCCCGCCTTGCTGATATTCAGGTTGAGGAAGATAGCATGAGCGTGATATCTGATCTGGCTTTGGCAAAACAAAGCGTGATCTTTGAACAGGCGATCAATCGCTGTAGATCAAAGAAGACCTTTGTAAACTCCATTCTGAAAGAAACCAGCTCCAGGTCGAAGTATATCAACCGACATGATATTGAACGTCACCGCAAATTCACGCTTTCTGTAGCTTGTTTGGTGCTCTTTTTTGTTGGGGCGCCCATGGGAGCCATTATTCGAAAGGGTGGGCTTGGAATGCCGGTACTGATTTCAATTGCCTTCTTCCTCATCTTTCACGTGAGTTCAATTACGGGTGAAAAACTCATCAAAGAGGGTGAGCTGAGTGTGGCGACTGGAATGTGGATCGCCACCTTTGTATTGAGTCCAGTGGGCGTTTTTCTTACCTATAAAGCCAGCACCGACTCATCCTTGTTGGACATGGATGCATACTCCAACATAGTTCGTCGCTTAAAAGGCTTCTTCAGAATAAAATCATGAAGCTCTTTGTCCTATTATCAAGGTTTCCCTATCCTCTAGAAAAAGGAGATAAGCTCAGGGCATTTCATCAGATCAGGACCCTCTCCAGGAATCACAAGATCTATTTGTGTTGCCTATCAGACATCAAAGTAGATCCGGCTCATATTAAAGAGCTTGAATCCTATTGCGAAGAGATCAGGGTAATACGTTTAAACAAACTCAAGATCCTATGGAGACTATTCCTGGGAGTATTCTCAGGAAAGCCTTTTCAATTTCACTATTTCTATGATCATTCGGCAAAAAGGGAAATTGAGAACTACATAGAGTCTGCCTTGCCGGCTCATATCTATTGCCAGCTCATCAGAACCGCCTCCTATGTAAAGAAATACAGTGTGATCCCAAAGACCATTGATTATATGGATGCGCTTTCAGCGGGAATGAAGCGCAGGTCAAAGACCAGTTCTTTCCCTTTGAGTTTCCTTTTCGAATTGGAATCTAAGCGTTTAAGCAAATTTGAAGCAGAGCTATTTAAATACTTTGACCATCACTGTATCATCAGTGACCAAGACCGCGAATCCATTCAACACCCAAGGAAAGATCAGATAAAAGTGATCCCAAATGGAATTGATGAAAGCTTTTTCGTCAATAAAAAGCGAGATAAGAACTACGAGTTGCTTTTCACGGGAAATATGAATTATCCGCCTAATGTAATGGCAGCCAGCTTTATCGCAGACGGTATACTTCCTGAATTGCGAAAAAAAGCCTGGAAAGGCAAGGTTTTGATCGCCGGAGCCAAGCCTTCCGCAAAGGTTCGTGCGCTCAAATCCAATGAAATTGAGGTCAGCGGCTGGGTAGATGACATTAGAGATGCATATTCGAGTGCAAAGATCTTTGTTGCTCCTATGTTCATCGGGAGCGGCCTTCAAAATAAGTTGTTGGAAGCCATGGCGCAAGGGATTCCCTGTGTAACATCGAGTCTGGCAAATAATGCCCTGGGTGCAAAGGCTGGTGAATCCATTCTGATCGCAGAGAAAAAAGAAGAATTTGCTGAAAAAATATTCTACTTATCGTCCAACAACGATGAAGCCATAGCCATGGGTAAACTCGGACAATCCTTTATCAAAAAGAACTTCAGCTGGGCCCATCAAAGCGAGCTTCTCACTGCAATTTTTGCAACTAAACAATAGGTTTTCTCGTACATACAGCGTTAGTTTTGAGAGAATTGAAGCACGCTACTATGAAAAACTCAGTTTTATTCATTCTACTTATTGTAGGATTTTTTGCCTGCAAGTCAAGTGAGGATATAGCAGAACCTACTCCTGCTCCAGCGCCTAGTGAAGAGCCGGAAGAAACAAGTACTGTAGCTGAAGAGGCTCCTAAACCCCAATTGGTTATGGATACTGTTCGAGAAACAACAAAGGCAGATACCACCCTAAAAGCTGCTAATAGTAATATGGCAGCAGCTCAAACTTCAGCGGCCGATATTCCTACGGAGGGAGATGGAGAGTTCAGGGTACAATTGGATGCAACCATGGGAACTGTGTTTAAGCCTAAGTACAAGGGCTTCAATAAGATCTATTTTGAAGATGGTGCCGGAGGTAGCAAGGTCTATGTAGGTAAAAACCTGAGCAAAGTACAAGCTGAGCAACTGCGCGATGAGTATAAGCTCAGAGGTTTTGAGGATGCCTTTGTGGTATCTATGTCTGGTACAGGAAAATCGGCGGGCTCCAAATTCACTGCGAATGCATCAGACAAGAAATTAAGTGCCGAAGATGGTGCTGTTTTCCTTGTTCAGCTCATCGCTTACAGAGGGCCGCAACCGCCAAGGAAACTTCGTAAAGTGAATTTTTATCAAATTCTTGGTTTTGATGATGGATTCAAACGGATCTATTCAGGCACTTATTCGACTGTAGAAGAAGCCAGAGCTGGACAGGAGATGTTCAAAAAGAGCGGCTTCAAGGACTGTTATGTTGTGCCCTTTGAAGGTTACAAAAACAAATTGAACGGACTGGTTGGAACTCCTATCCAACCCTAGCGAACCAAGGTTATGGTTCCATTTGCCAATTGGGGCTGATACAAACAGTCGATATAACTGATCTCATAAACATAGATTCCTGAAGGCATATCATTGCCTTCGTATCTGCCGTCCCAATATTCTTCAGGATCATTGGTATTAAATAGCAGTCTACCCCAACGATCAAATATCTCCATTTCGAAGCTTCTATCATCAGGAATGAAGGATCTATAACCCTCATTGATGCCATCCAGGTTTGGGGTAAAGGCGGTTGGGATCAATGCGCTGTAATCTGCCTCTCGATAAATATTCACCTCATCAAAAGCAGAGTTCCCGCAATTATCCAAAACCTCTATTCCATAAGTACCTGGCTCTTCGACGATTATGCTTTCACTGCTATCTCCTGTACTCCAACGATACTTTGCGTTTGCAACATTTGCGGATAACTCTATGGATGTTCCATCACAAAGCAAAGTATCTTCCATCAACTCAAAAGTGCTCAGATCAGTAAAGTTGATCTCAACCCCATCGGATGCAGAGCCACAAAAGTTGGTTATGGTCACGGTGTAAACCCCAGATTCAGACACTGTGATCTCAGACTTCTGCGAGCCATTGCTCCATTTATAGATCGATTGTGGAAAGGCAGCGCTGACCTTCGCTGTATCTCCTTTACAAAGTACGCGATCTGGACCCAGAGAGATCTCAGCAAAATTGAATACCCGTACATTCATACTGTCGCTCACCACGCAGCCATTGGTGTCGGTCGCCTCTAAACCATAGGTACCGCTTCTTTCGATCACAATACTGCTATCCGTTGATTCTGTATTCCACTCATAAGAGCGGTAACCAGATAAGCTCAACAAAACGGTATCACCATCGCATATACTGCGATTCGCTCCTAGTGAGAGATTCTGAAGATCGTAATTGATCAACCGGGCCGTATCTACCCATTTACATCCGTTCTGATCGAGCGCTTCCACAAAATAAACTCCGGGATCATCTACCGTGATGCTTTGATTTGTGTCGCCATTACTCCACTGGTACGAACTGTAGTTTTGGTAAACAGTGAAGTTTGTTGGTGTTCCCGGACATAGGGTATCATTATCTGACATTTGTATCTCTGGACTACTGGTGTAGTCAACATTTGCCAGAAATGAAACAAGATATGGACCCGTATTCCAGTTTGCTGCTTTGATGGCTATGGTATTCTTCCCAATTCTCAAAAACGGGGTTAGATTAAAACTATAGATCAGACCCAGGTTTCTTCCAATTCCGACCAAACTATCATTCAAATAAAGCTCAAACTCATTGTCTGCCGAGATCTGACAATTGGAATTAACACACTCCCCTTTTAGAAAGAATGACTTTCGGAAGTATGCAGTATCACTAAAAGGGCTAACCCACATCGATTGAGAGCCTGGAACTATCGGACTGATCGTCCACGGTGAAGGAGACTGAGCCAAAGGCCAGGCGTCATCGTTAAACCATGGGTTGGTCCAGCCTGATTGAAAAGCACCAACAGCCTTCCACGTACCATCAGAGCGAATCACCAATTGCGCGCTTGCGCAAATAGGACCTAAAGAAAGTAACAGTGCAAAAAGCGCAGCTCTCATAATCTCCTCGAAAATAAGAAAAGGCCTCATCGGCCTTTCCTTCTTTTATTAACTGCAAATTCCGATCTGGTTGGAATTATACAGGAATCTCCACAAAATCATCACTATCAATAGGCTTTCGGAAGACATACTTATCGTCGAAATTATCGAGAACATAGGTCTCTCCCTTCTCAACCTTTCCAGCTAAGATCTCTTTTGAAAGCTGATTTAATATCTCCTTTTGGATCAATCGCTTCACGGGCCTCGCCCCAAACTGGGGGTCAAATCCTTGTTCAGCTATCTTATCTATCGCTTCAGGAGTGGGTTTTAGATCGATCTCCTGTTCCCTCAACATTTTGATGAGACCTCTGAATTGCAGTTTCACGATCTCCGAGATCTCAGTTTTATCCAATGGACTAAAGAGTATCACATCATCTATCCTGTTCAGGAATTCTGGCTTCAAACTCCTCTTCATCATCTCCATGAGCTCAGCCTTTGTTCTTTCCAGCACCTTTTCTCGTTTGAGCTGCGTATCCTCAAAATTCTTGTTGATAATATCTGACCCAAGGTTTGAGGTCATGATAATGATCGAATTCTTGAAGTTCGCAGTTCTTCCTTTGTTATCTGTAAGCCGACCATCATCAAGCACCTGAAGTAAAATATTGAATACATCTGGATGCGCTTTTTCGATCTCGTCTAGAAGCACCACCGAATAAGGCTTTCTTCTTACCGCCTCTGTCAGCTGTCCCCCTTCATCATAGCCCACATAACCGGGAGGCGCTCCTACGAGTCTGGATACGGAATGTCGCTCCTGATATTCTGACATATCTATCCTGGTGATCGCCTGCTCATTATTGAACAGGAATTCAGCAAGTGCTTTTGCGAGCTCTGTTTTACCTACTCCGGTTGTACCCATAAAGATAAAGGAGCCAACAGGTCGGTTTTTATCGCTCAGTCCTGCTCGATTTCTTCTCACCGCATCGCTAAGGGCTGCTATGGCATCCTCCTGACCCACTACTCTCTTGTGCAGTTCATCTTCGAGGTGAAGCAGCTTCTCGATCTCCGACTTGAGCATTTTCTTCACTGGAACTCCCGACCATTTAGAAACCACCTCGGCAATATCTTCGGCTTCGACTTCCTCCTTTATAAGTTGAGAACCTTGTTCTTTCATATCACCAAGCTTGGCTTCAAAGTCTTTCAGTTGATTGTCTAGCTCTACGAGTCGCCCATAACGTATCTCAGCTACCCTTCCAAGATCTCCTTCCCGCTCAGCGCGCTCAGCTTCCATCTTCATTTGTTCGATCTCAGCTTTGGTTGACTGGATACCTTCAACCACCTCCTTTTCACCTTCCCACTTCGACTTGATCTGGCTTCTCTTATCGTTGAGCTCTGAGATCTCAGCATTGAGTTCCTTGAGTTTTTTCTGGTCATTCTCCCTCTTGATCGCTTCTCTTTCGATCTCAAGCTGACGAATTTTACGTTCAACCTCATCCAATTCCTGGGGCATCGAGTTGATCTCAATACGCAACTTTGAGGCTGCTTCATCAATCAGGTCAATGGCTTTGTCCGGAAGCTGACGTTCAGTGATGTAGCGCATGCTCAATTCCACTGCCGCAATGATCGCTTCGTCTTTGATCCGAACCTTGTGGTGATTCTCATAACGCTCTTTTAGCCCTCTTAGAATACTGATCGCATCCTGCATATCTGGCTCATCCACCATCACTGTTTGGAAACGGCGTTCAAGCGCTTTGTCCTTTTCAAAATATTTTTGATACTCGTTCAGCGTTGTGGCTCCGATCGCTCTTAATTCACCTCTTGCCAATGCAGGTTTAAGGATATTGGCAGCGTCCATGGCTCCTTCCCCTCCTCCGGCACCAACCAGAGTATGAATCTCATCGATGAAAAGTATGATATCGCCATCCGACTCGCTTACTTCTTTAACCACCGATTTCAATCGCTCTTCAAATTCACCTTTATACTTCGCACCTGCGATCAATGCTCCCATATCGAGTGAATACAGCTGCTTGTGTTTCAGATTTTCTGGCACATCTCCATTCACTATTCTGTGAGCCAGCCCTTCTGCAATTGCCGTTTTACCCACTCCGGGCTCTCCGATGAGTATTGGGTTATTCTTTGTTCGTCTCGATAGGATCTGAAGTACTCTGCGTATCTCTTCATCTCTGCCGATCACAGGGTCAAGCTTGCCTTCATTCGCCCGAGCGATCAAGTTTATTCCGTATTTCTCCAATGAGTTGTAGGTATCTTCAGCACTCGCTGAGGTAACCTTAGACCCCTTTCTCAGTTCTTTGATCGCTGCCCTGAGAGATTTTTCACTTACTCCGTTGTCTTTCAAGAGATCGGAGACCTTATCATTGTTGCTCAGTGCTGCCAACATCAGGTGTTCAATGGAAACATACTCATCTCCAAATTCTTTGAGGAAAGACTGGGCTTTTTGAAGCATCTTCCCTGAATTCTGAGACAGGTAAACTTCTGCTCCACTCACCTTCGGATAGGATTCGGTGATCTTCTGAAGGGCTTGCGTAAATACATCGACATTCACCCCTAATTTCTTCAATAAAAAGGAAGGTACATTTTCATCTACCTCCTTCGCTCCGCGCAGAATATGCGAAGGCTCCAATGCCTGCTGACCCTCGCTCTGTGCGATCTCCTGAGCCCGCTGTATGGCCTCCTGAGATTTTATGGTAAAATTTTTCAAATTCATTTCTTCGTTTTTGGTTGTTGAGAGTCATGGAACAATTACTACTCCAATTGGACTAAATGATCAAAAGCCGGAAATAATGGCAGTTTCAGCGGGTTTTATGCGACGAAATGTCTGAAGACCTTAAACAGGATTGTTCTTTTTGGCGTAGTCTTCCAGCTTGTTCCAATCTGCCTCCCATTGCTCTCTGATGCGTTTCATGTGAGCAGGATCTATGAGCTGTTGATCTCGGAAAAGCCCTTTGGGTAGCAGTAAGGCTAAGTATAAGATTGGATACTTGATCAACATGCGCCAATAACGCTGAAAGTTTGAAATGATTCGATTGGGATGATAAGAGCGTCCAAATGGGAGTATATACTTCCCAATGCCGCGCATAAAAAGCAATTGCTTTTCATTATAGCTCTTGTGAAAAGGTCTGAGATCAATATCCTTCTTGTCATAGCTCGCTCCAATGTACGCGCAGATCTTATCAAAAAAAGCAATCGAATCCGTTTTGATCTCGTCATGAAAAAGCACCAGGGGCTTATGGTCGAAATACTTTTCGATCGTTTCGATCTTGGCGTAAAAATCAAGCTCTTTCTTATCCCAATAGCCTTTGTTTTCGTCTATGTCTATGAATTCCTCAAAAGAAAGAGACAGGCCATTCTTTACGAACCTACGATACTGAGATGCGAGCCAACTATCATGACGACGAAAGATCAAAATGGCTTTGACATCCGTGAACTCCCTGGCGAATTTTTCCACCTCGTATTCAAGTTGTCGGTCATTCTCTCTGGACAGCATATACCTGCCACTAGCCTTCGATTTGATTATTTGAGCATAAGATCGATACTTTCGGGTGGATATATACTCAATTCCCTTTAGCTTTGGGAAAAAGCGGTGTTGCAGATAGGTGGATGCTACTTTTCCTAAACCCAGATGATAATAGATCTCAAGTTGATCCGACATTCAACAAATATGCCCCAGTAAATTGACTTTTTAAATTGAGGTGTAACTTTTTTTGCACTTGCCCGTCTTAAGGATGTAATCTCGAGAATTGAAGACCAGCGAATACAATGAATCAGTAGAGCTTTACAGCGACAGACTTTATCTGTTTGCCTGCAAGCGCTTGTCTGATTCAGAGCTGGCCAAAGACCTTGTACAGAAAAGCTATACACGCGTTTGGCTTAAAAGAGAGGAGATCGATGCCTCCAAGATCAAGTCCTATCTATTTACCACTTGTCATCACCTTATTGTGGATTGGGTAAGGAAAAACCAGCGCATGGTCAAAGAAAGTGGCCCTGAAGAAAGTTATTCTCCCCAACAAAGTGATTTAAAAGAGATCATTGATCAAGCGCTCGACAAATTGAATGATGTACAGAGAAGTATTCTTATGCTAAGAGATTATGAAGGATATAGCTATGAAGAGATCGGTAAGATCACTGAATTGAGCGAGTCGCAGGTTAAGGTATATCTCTTCCGGGCCAGAAAAAAAATGAAAGCTTATCTCGTCAAACTGGATCTTGTATTGTGAAAAAGCCTGAAAACATAGAATCCCTTTTGATAGACTATGCTGAAGGCCACTTGAAGCCAGAAGATCTTGCTACAGTTAAAGCCTGGTTGGAACAACACCCTGAAGATCTGGAGTTGGTCATGGAATGGGATGAGCTGAAGCTGAACGCTGCTGACTCAAGTACAGCTGCTTCTTTCGATCACTTGTATGTAGATGAAGAACTAGAAAATGAACTCTTTTTAGAGATCGAGGGAGAACTAAAGCCGGAGGCACAGGAAAGACTTCTGAAAGATATCGAGGCTTCCGCTCCACTAAAAAGGGAACACAAACTCTTTCAGCTTACCAGACTGGACTATGAGCGAGATCGTTTGAACTACCCTGCAAAGGAAGCACTCAGGAAGAGGCCCCTTGTTCCTCTTTTCAGGACTTCCTGGATACAGTATGCTGCTGCCGCAACATTTGTTGGACTCTTATTATGGTTCAATACAGGAGAAGATATTCAACCACAATATGCACTTCGGAAAAGCGGCGATTTTCCGTCATCCATTCAATTGAATGAAGAGCAGACCGAGATTCCGAACTTACCCTCCATTACTTCGCAAGAAAAACTACTTGCAAATGCCCGTTTTGAGTCAGGTTCAAAGGAAATTTTACCACATCAGGAGCAAAAGTTTGATCCAAAAAAGGAAGAGCTCAGAACACTGAGAGCTAGAGATAAGCGTATCGATTTTTATTCAGAAGGAAAGGTACTTGCCCTTGTTGACCAACAATTTGAAGAAAACGAAAATCAAAAGGCCAAACTAGTGCAGCGTGAAAGCAAAACGCTTCGCTTTAATAACCTATTGAGTTATGCCCGACATCTTGTGATAAAGCAATTGAGTCCAGGACTTGAAGATAAGAGCAACTCAGAAGTTCTTGCGGGAAACCTGGAGCGGATCAGCGACGGCAAAATAAGTTTGACGTTGGATGAAGGAAAACTTCTGGCTATCCAAACACCCCTTGTAGACTGGAAAAGAAGAGCGCAGTAACTTTTTTTAGACTTCTTCGTCTTACTACAAAATCAACATTATGAAAATTAGAATCAGCATACTTACAGCACTACTTTTTGTTTTCGCTTCAGGTTTCGCTCAGGAAGTTGAAGTAGAAGAAAATGTATCATCCAAAGGAGATACTACAGAGATCAAACTAAAGAAATCCAAGATCATTATCATCAATTTAGATTCTACGAGATCAAGCAAAGATGATGACGGGAATTTCTGGGATGAGGATGACGACAAACCAGCTTACTTTCAACATTGGAGTGGTGTAAGTATTGGTATCAACATGCTCGTAAACGACCAACAATCCATTGCTAAACCAGCAGGGGCTGCCTATCTTGAGTTGAACCATGCACGTTCATGGAATTTCAATTTTAATCTCTTTGAAAAGAATATACCTATTGTAAAGAATTACCTGCAGTTGAGTACTGGTGTAGGGATCAATACAAACACCTATTCTTTCAGATCGAACAGTAGCTTAGTACCTGGAACAGACAGTGTTCAGGCGATTCCAAGTCAGGTTTCATTTGATCGCAACAGGCTGAATACCACTGCGGTTAGAATTCCATTGTTGTTGGGCATCAACACAAGCAAGGATCCAGACAAAGGGCTCCACCTTACAGCAGGAGTTGTAGGTGGATACACCATGGGCATCAACCTCGAACAGAAATACTTCAGCAATGGGGAAAAACATGTCACCCGGGTGAGAAACGACTTTAACGTGAATCGTTGGAATGCAAGTGCCATGGTTGGTGTTGGAATTGGGGATTGGGCTTACCTTTATTCAGAATACCAACTCACTTCTTTCTTCGAAAACAACAACGATCCGCAAGTTGCTCCTTTCACTGTGGGATTGCGTTTGTTTGACCTGGACTAGGTCCGATTTAAGAGATCACGATAAGGCTCTGGAATTCCAGGGCCTTTTTTATTTGAGACCGGTCTTTTCTTTATAGATGTCGTAGCGCGACTTCTGCACCTTTTTTGGCCAGTAGTTATTCTCCACGTCACAATCGGCGGTTTTGTATTCTGGATCGAGGGAGATCGCCACCACCTGCTTATCAAAATTGAAGACCTTTTTGACTGTATTTCCATCAAATCGCCAGATCTCTGCAGGTATATACAGTTGTTCCTTTTCTCCATCAGCAAATTCAAATTCCAGAATGATCGGCATGACCAAACCACCGATATTCTCAAATTCTAATTCATAAAAGAATTCATCATCCTTCACCATTGATTTATAGCGATCTGAAACATCTTTATATTGCTTCTTCAAGCGCTCTCCACTTTTCTCCTCTACATCGGCAAGCGCAATGTCCACATGGTCGTCGGTATAGAACCAACCTCTCCAAAACCAATCAAGGTCAACACTGCTCGCATCTTCCATGGTTCTGAAGAAATCTGCCGGTGAGGGATGCCTGAATGCCCATCGCTCTGCATACTTTTTAAATGCATAATCAAACAGCTCTTCTCCCATAATGGTTTCCCGTAGGATATTCAATGCCGTTGCCGGTTTCCCGTAGGCATTATTGCCAAACTGAAAGATAGACTCAGAGTTTGTCATGATCGGTGATATCTTCGACTTATCCCCTTTCATATATGGTGTAATCTTATAGGCTGGCCCCCTTCTTGAGGGGTAATCTTCCATAAACTCCTGTTCAGCCAGGTACTGGAGGAAGGTGTTTAATCCTTCATCCATCCAGGTCCATTGGCGCTCATCACTATTGATGATCATCGGAAAGTAGTTGTGACCCACTTCGTGAATGATCACCGATATCATGCCGTATTTAGTACGATCTGAATAAGTGCCATCAGGGTTAGGACGGCCTCCATTAAAACAGATCATTGGATATTCCATTCCGATTCGGTTGGTATGAATACTCCATGCCACAGGGTATGGATAATCGATCGTATGACGCGAATATGTGATCAAAGTTTGTGCTACCGCTTTTGTGGAGTACATCTCCCAAAGTGGATTTCCCTCTTTAGGGTAAGCCGACATCGCCATCACTGTTTTTGATTCTAGCTTGACCGCCATGGCATCCCAAATGAATTTTCTTGAAGAGGCAAAAGCAAAATCCCGAACACTTTCAGCTTTAAAATGCCAGGTTGTGGTCTCTTTACTTTTCTCCTTTTCGTTTTCAATAGCTTCATCCTGATTCACAATAAAAACGGGTTCATCAAAACTAGCCTCAGCCTTTTTCAATCTTGCTTTCTGCTCCTCGCTTAGGATCTCATCTGCATTTTGGAGTACTCCCGTAGCCGCCACCACATGATCTGAAGGAACTGTGAGCTTCACTGAATAATCGCCAAATGGTAGTGTAAACTCCCCCCTCCCGAGGAATTGCTTGTTTTGCCAGCCTTCCACATCATTGTAAACGGCCATTCTAGGAAAGAACTGTGCTATGGTATAGAGATAGTTGTCGTCTTTAGGGAAGTATTCAAAGCCAGACCTTCCTCCGATCTTCATTCTATCGTTGATATTGTAGTACCACTTGATGCTAAAATCGAAGCTTTTAGCTGGGGCTAGCCCTCCTGGAACCTCAACACGCATCATGGTTTTGTTCACGCTATACTCAGCATCCTCTCCACTGGCAAGTTTCACTTCTTCCAACTTAAACCCGCCGTCGTAGTCGTAATTTCGCTCCTTCAGTACCGCATTCCACAGTGAATACATATTCTCCATGGACGACGAAGCGATCTTCCTGGTGTCAGTATCTTTTGCTCTACGGTTTTGATCGAGCTGAACCCAGAGGTACTCTAGAGTATCTGGGCTATTGTTCACATAATGGATCTTCTCATAACCTTTCAGGATCTGATTCTCATCATCGAGCTCCAGCTCCATGTCATAATCAGCTCTTTGCTGATAGTATTCATGTCCGGGTGCACCCGCAGCCGTTCTGTATGAATTGGGAGTAGGTAATTCATAATAGAGCTGTCTGAATTTATTCTGATTGGTGTTTTCCTGCGCAAAAGAAATATTCAAAAGGCCCATCAGGGCTGCGCTAATTAGAAATAAGTACTTCATGTTTACCAAAATCTGGTTTCGATCATCAATTTGAAGGAAAGAAGTAATACAAACAGGGATACAAAAAAGTTCCACCTGTTGTACTTCAATTTGAGGATCTTGACGCTAAAACTAAGAATGAGCAGAACGCATAAGGCAATTACTATTTGTCCGACCTCAATCCCTACATTAAAGGAGAATAATCGCGATAAGAGGTTTTCGCTTTTTGCTAAAAGGGGACGAAGGTTATTGGAAAAGCCCATGCCGTGAATCAGTCCGAAACCAATGGCAAGAATATAGTTCAACCAATTGTTCTCTACGAGCTCCTTCTTCCGTCTGCGACGAAAACCGAGGTCTACCAAATTCAGAAATGCCGTTAAAAATATGGTTACGGGAATCAAAAATTCGATCCAATTCTCCGATACTGGTATGACATCTGCACTAGCCAGGCCCAAGGTTAATGAGTGACCTATGGTAAAGGCCGTGAGAAGTATGAGTATTTGACGGTATTGATGAATTCGGTATGGAGCCATGATCACAAGCACATAGATCATATGGTCATAAGCACCAAAATTGAATATGTGCTCAAAGCCCAATTGTAAATACAGCCAAAAATCTGCCACCTTTGCGAATATGTAAAGCAAATCTAATCGAGAAAGCTACATGAAAAAATTCTTCCTTCTTGTTTTTAGCGTGTTTCTGTCATTTATGCTTCTGGGGGCTCATCCCATCTATATTTCAGTGACAGAGGTAGAATATGATGCGAAAGAGAAAGCTTATGAGCTGAGCATTCGCTGTTTTGCTGACGATGTCGAGAAAGCGCTATCCGAATGGTTTGAATCGAAGATTGTGCTTGAGAAAGAGATGTCTGAGGAAGATGAGCAGAAACTCGCTGAGTATATGCTTGCACATATCAAATTCTCAAGGGATGGAAAAACCTTTGATGAGCGTTTCATTGGCTTTGAGATAGATAATGATGTTGTATTCTGTTATGTTGAAATACCCGTCGGTCGGAAAGCACTTCCTTTAGACGTTGAAAACAGCCTTTTATTGGAGAGCTTTCCAGAACAGGAAAACATCATGCACTTCAGCATCGGTGAAAACAAAGAGAGTTTGAGGCTGAATTTAGCGGAGCGAAGCGCTACTCTGGAAATTTAAGAGAGTATTTTATCTGTTTGGCCTTTTTCTTCCTCAAACAGATTTTCAACCCGTCCACTGGCGCTTACCCGATAGCAATTCATTTCCTGATTGAATACTGATGGTTTCATCACCGACTTGCCGAGCAACATTCTCGCACATTCCTGTATACCCTCGGTGATACTTGGGTGTGGGTGAATGAGATCAGCGAGTTCTCGAATACCTTTCTTTAATTTGATCAACAAGGCCATGGCTTCAATAGTACTTGAGGCATGATTTCCCATGGCTCTCATACCCAAAATGCGCATTTCTTCATCGTCGCTAACAAGGATCTTGAAAAAACCAACCGTATTGCGCTGGGCAATGGCCCTTCCTACCAGACTGTAGGGCATCTTCGCACATCGATAGGCAATTCCCTTTCTTTTCGCCTGGATCTCGTTCAATCCAACACCAGCCACTTCTGGATTTAAGAACATAATGGTTGAAATATTATCATAGGTCATTGGTGTAGGTGTATCCATATAGATGCGCTCTACGGCAAACCTACCTTCCATTTCAGCAATATTCACCAGGGCTATATCAGCCGTAAAGTCGCCGATTGCATAGATGTTGGATATGCTTGTTTGAGTGTCCTCATCAATGGCATAACCTCGCTTATCGAGCTCCATTCCGATCTCCTCTATTCCAATGTTCTCGACATTTGGCACACGACCAACTGAGATCAGCGCCTTATCAACCGTATATATCTCTTCCCGACCATCTTCGCACAGAATGCTATACTCCACCTTTCCATCGACCTGTTTCATTTCCTTGAGGGATGAGTTTCTGTGAACGGTGACACCATTCGCCTCAAGGTTCTTGGCAACCGTATTGGCCACGTCTTCATCTTCAAAAGGAAGAATTCGATCTTGTTTATCGATCAGGTAGACCTTGGTTTTACCAAAGTTTGAAAAGATGGTTGCAAATTCACAACCGATCACTCCTGCTCCAAGGATCACCAAACTATCGGGAAAGCCTTCAAAACTGCTGATTCCATCAGAGGTTACAATGTTCTTTTCATCGATCGGGATCTCAGGCAGATAACGCGGACGGGAACCGATCGCAATGAGCACATTCTCTGCAGTATATTCTGCTGATCCTCCTTTATTGAGCTCAACAGAAATCGTATTCTTATCCTTGAACTTAGCAACACCATGCACAAAATCTAGCTTTCCAGCTCGTTGAAGTGCATCCACCTGCGCTTTGAGCTGACCGTACTTTTCATTCACAGACTGCCTCATTTGTGCGATCACATCCTGATAATTCAATTCTGAATCATAAACCGCAAAACCTTTGTTCATAGACTTGGTGACCTTGTAGGCCTCTGATAACTCCCACATGGTTTTTGATGACAAGGCACCATTCCAGATTCCGGCACCCCCTAGCCTATCCTTCTCGATGAGAAGTACTTTTTTACCGAGATCTATCCCTCGCATGGCGGCGGCATAGCCCGAAGGGCCTGCTCCTATGACGCAAAGATCGTATTGAAACATAACAAGTGGTTGTTGGTCAGATATCTAAAGTACAAAATGTATTGGAGTTGGGTGATTGGGTGACTGGGTAGTTGGCTTTGCTCTTCGAGGCGCAGCGAATAAGAGGAGTTGAAAGTCTGAAAGTCCGAAAGTCCGAAAGTCTGAAAGTCTGAAAGTCCGACAGTCCGAAGGTCCGAAGGTCCGACAGTCCGAAGGTCTGAAAGTCTGAAAGTCTGAAAGTCTGAAAGTCCGACAGTCCGAAGGTCCGACAGTCCGAAGGTCCGAAGGTCCGAAGGTCCGAAAGTCCGAAGGTCCGAAAGTCCGAAGGTCCGAAAGTCCGAAAGTCCGAAAGTCCGAAAGTCCGAAAGTCCGAAGGTCCGACAGTCCGAAGGTCCGAAGGTCCGACAGTCCGAAAGCCCGAAAGTCCGAAAGTCTGAAGGTTCGGAAGTCTCAGGGCCTAAAACCTGCAGCGTGCAGCCTGTGGCCTACCTCCTCTTTGATTCGGCAGGTAAACTTGTTGCTTGTTGCTTGTTGCTTGAGGCTTGCAGCTTACAAAACCTCCTTCATCTTCTTACCGATATCGGCAGGAGATTGAACGACATGGATTCCACATTCGTCCATGATCTTCATTTTAGCTTCAGCAGTATCGTCTTTACCACCGATGATAGCTCCGGCATGACCCATCTTTCGACCTTTTGGCGCTGTTTGTCCTGCAATAAATCCAACAACAGGTTTTGTACCATTCTCTTTGATCCAGTAAGCAGCATCTGCTTCCATTGAACCACCGATCTCACCAATCATGATGATCGCATCTGTGTCTGGGTCGTTCATGAGTAATTCAACCGCATCTTTTGTGGTCGTTCCGATGATCGGGTCTCCTCCGATTCCGATCGCAGTGCTTTGTCCAAGACCTAGTTTTGTGATCTGGTCAACCGCCTCATAGGTCAGTGTTCCACTTCTGGAGACAATTCCGATTCTACCAGGATTGTGAATGAAGCCAGGCATGATACCTACCTTAGCCTCCCCTGGGGTCATTACACCCGGACAGTTTGGCCCGATCAAGCGACAGTCTTTTCCACTTAAGTATTCCTGAACGGTGATCATATCTCTGGTAGGGATACCTTCCGTGATACACACGATCACTTTGATACCGGCATCAGCAGCCTCCATGATGGCATCCGCAGCAAATGGAGGTGGAACAAAAATGATAGACACATCAGCACCAGCCTTATCAACCGCCTCTGCAACAGTATTGTAAACTGGTCGATCAAGGTGTGTTTGTCCGCCTTTCCCAGGAGTTACACCACCTACTACATTCGTTCCGTATTCGATCATTTGTTGGGCGTGAAAGGTTCCTTCACCACCTGTAAACCCCTGTACAATTACTTTGGAATCTTTGTTAACTAGTACCGACATCTGCTATTCAAATTTAGAGCTCAAAAGTATCAATATATTGCTTGCTTCAACGACAAAATCAGGCTCCTACCTTGTCAATTTTACGTCTTGGTTTATTCACTCCAGATTCTACATATTCAATGACTTTGGAAGCAATATCCTTTCCGGTGGCCTCTTCAATGCCTCTTAGACCTGGGGATGAATTAACCTCAAGGATGAGAGGTCCACGCTCAGATTCCAGCAAATCAACTCCTGCAACATTCAAACCCATCGCCTTGGCAGCCGCTGTGGCAGCTTTCTTATAGGCCATCGGTAAACGTACTTTGGATGATGTTCCTCCTCGATGTAAATTAGATCTGAATTCACCTTCCTGGCCCTGCCTCTTCATTGCACCAACTACTTTCCCGTTCACGACAAAAGCACGAATATCAGCACCGCCAGCCTCTTTAATGAATTCTTGAACCAGAATATTGGCATTCAATCCATAGAAGGCCTCAATTACTGAAGTGGCCGCCTTTTTGGTTTCTGCCAGCACCACTCCAATTCCTTGCGTACCTTCAAGGAGCTTGATCACCACTGGAGTTCCTCCAACTTCCTTGATCAGATTATCGATCAGTTTTGGGTGATTGGCAAATACGGTTTTGGGTATACCAATATTATGACGTGAAAAGATCTGCAGACTTCTCAGCTTATCACGAGAACGCACGATAGCAATCGAAGGGTTAGCAGAGAATACTCCAGCCATTTCAAATTGTCTAACGATGGCGGTTCCATAAAAAGTCACAGAAGAGCCTATACGGGGAACAACGGCATCCACTCCGAGCACTTCATCCCCATTTCGCATCACCTTTGGCTCCGTTGAAGAACAGGAAATGGAACATCGGAGGTGATCTAAGACCAAAGCCTCGTGCCCCCTTTCTCTGGCAGCTTCTACCAGACGACGTGTTGAGTATAATTCAGAATTTCTGGATAATATGGCTATTCGCATTTCTTTTATTTCTTATTGTATCTTTTGTCTGGGCTGACTTCCCCTTTAGCGGTTAGTCCGCAGTAGGCCTTACTGACATCAACCAGAAATCGTTTTCTCAGGAATTTCCTTCCCAACAGAACCGGGAAGTTCATACTAATCCGATTGGATAAGGTGAATGGGGTTTTATATGCTCGTTTGTGAATCTGCACTCTTAGATTGACAACATAACGGTTTTCTTTTATTCCGTTACTGCTTTTCACTGTTATGGTATCATAATCATTGAAATACCAGTATTTATTCCTTTTACCCAGCAAATGACATCGCAGAACAAGCACTCCGTCTTTCTTCACTTCGCGGATATTGCTCGCGTGGATCGCACTGCTTTTAGCACCGGTATCCACTTTCGCTTTGATCTGATTATAATCCAGATCTGGAAAGTTGACAGCCTCATATCTGCCAATCACGAATTTCTCTATCACTTTTCTTTTTGTTATCAAGCCGTCAAAAGTAATTCACATCAATTAAGTTTTATAACTAAACTCTAAAGCTGCTTTTTGTTTTCTTTGAAGATGTGAAAAAAATAGGAATTGCGCTGGTTTTCTCCATTTTCAGCCTGATAGGTTTTGGGCAGAACAGAGATTCCCTCATACAGTTCTCTGGTGTGGTGGTAAGTGGCGATAGCTTAAGTCCTGTTCCTTTCACCAGTATTCTGATCAAAGGCTCAAACCGAGGTACGATCACAGATTTCTACGGATACTTCTCCATTGTAGCGCAAAAGCATGATACCATCCAGTTCTCCTGTGTGGGCTATAAAAACTCCTTTTATATCATTCCAGACACACTTCACAGCGATCGGTATTCGCTCATCCAGATACTTACTTCAGATACGATCACCCTTCCCGTTGCGAGTGTTTATCCGTGGCCGACGATCGAAGACTTTAAGTTGGCCTTCATGAATCTCGATATTCCGGACGATGACCTTGAAAGGGCAAGAAAGAATCTGGAAGAGTCGGAAATGAGAGAAAGAATGCAGGCCACCCCGATGGATGGAAGCTTAAATTATCGCTACCAGTCAAGTCTTTACTCCTCACAACTTTATTATGCGGGACAGGCACCTCCAATAAACCTTCTGAATCCCTTAGCCTGGGCGAAATTCATCAGAGCATGGCGAAGAGGTGACTTTCGTCGTAAACGAGACAATTAGAGTGATTATTTGAATCATTCTCCCTACTTTTTGTACTTTCACCCAACTGAAACTAACATCAACTAAACGCTATGAGTAAAAAATCAAAAAGCATTCTAAAAGGCGGACTTATCGCTGGATCACTTATCGGACTAGGAGCCATGAACGCAGAGGCGTCGGGCATCAACTTTGAATATTCAGATCTAGGGTCTGGTTCGGAGTTGAGAACAGAACTATCTGATCTGAACAACAGTCACTTCATCAATCCAAACGAAGCTAAATGCGGCGAGGGAACTTGTGGTGAAAAGAAGGCTAAAACATCTGAAACAAAAGCCGAAGAGGGCAAGGCTAAAGAAGCCAAATGTGGCGAAGGCAAGTGCGGAGAAGGCAAGTGCGGAGAAGGCAAATGCGGAGAAGGTAAATGCGGAGAAGGTAAATGCGGCGAGAAAAAATCTGAAGCCAAGGAAAGTAAAGCCAAAGAAGGTAAGTGCGGCGAAGGAAAGTGCGGCGAAGGTAAATGTGGTGAGAAGAAGAAATAATTCGAACCGTTAATTGAATTTAGAGGGTTGGAGTTATTTTATTTCAACCCTCTTTTATTTCTATGAATTCAGAAGTTGGAATAGGATTCCGAAAGGATTTTGCCAATGAGTTTATCCATTCCGATGAGCTCAAGGCATCTTTTCTTGAACTGGCTCCAGAGAACTGGATCAAATTAGGTGGCTATTGGAAAAGAATACTTGACAAAGCAGCATCTTCCTATCCCCTTTTCTGCCATGGTTTGTCTTTGTCGATAGGAAGTCCAGACCCTCTCGATAAAATCTTCCTCAAAGACCTCAAAGCCTTTCTGGACCACTATGAGGTTAGGATCTATTCCGAACACCTCAGTTACTCGAAAGCCGAGAACGCTCATCTCTACGACCTCCTGCCTATTCCATTCAGACAGGATGCTATTGATCATATAGTAGGTCGTATCTCAGAAGTTCAGGATTATCTTGGAAGGCAGATCGTCCTTGAAAATGTGAGCTACTACACTCCCGTTGGGGCTGAAATGAAGGAAGAAGAATTCATCTCAGAGATCGTCAAGCGTTCAGGTTGCGGACTCCTCCTCGACGTGAACAATGTTTATGTCAATGCTTTTAATCACTCCTACGAAGCAAAAGACTTCATCAAGTCTCTTCCTCTTGAATCCGTTAAATACATTCATATGGCCGGCCACCTACAGGTGAGTGAAGATTGCATTATTGACACACACGGGGAGGATATCATTGATCCTGTTTACGATCTATTTGACTGGACTCTCAAACACCTTGAGCCTGTACCAGTCTTACTCGAAAGGGATTTTAACATTCCCGAATTGAAGAAGCTTCAGGCAGAACTGGATAGCCTTCGCAGCATAGCAGACAAATCCTGGAAAAAACAGAATGTCGAAGCTAAAAGAAGATACTGCTAAACTCCAGGAAGGACTGGCAAGGTATTGCCGCACCGCGGAGGAACCTGATCTCGCTGGGGTAAAACAAGATAGACTGCATCACTATCGCCGACTGGTATTCAATGTAGTGCAAGACAGCCTTGAAACGGCATACCCACTTACTTTCAAGCTTTTGAATCCAAAGCAGTGGAAGAAACTTGTTCATGAGTTCTTCGAAAAACACGACTGTCAGGCCTACCAGGTTTGGCGAATGCCGAAGGAATTTTGTGACTACGTTTCACAACGGCAAAGCGTCAATTTGGATAAATATCCATTTCTGCATGATCTACTCAAACTTGAGTGGAAGGAGCTTGAGTACTATTGTTTGGAGGATCAAACTTTCCCAAAGGCTGCTAAAGGAGAACTCAGCATCAATCCTGAATACGAGCTTTTACACTTCAACTGGCCTGTACACAAAATGAATGCACTGCATATCACTGCCGATAGGCAAGGAGATTATTATGTGTTGATCTTCAGGGAGCCTGTTGACAAAAAAGTGAAGTTTATGGACCTCGCTCCTATTCATGTGGCATTCATTGAACAGCTGGAAGCCCATCAATCGAAGCTAGATCAGGCTCTGGAAGCCTTATGCGGTCTGAGTGGAATTGAAAGTAAAGACTACCTCCACGATAATCTGAAGCCTTTCATTTCAGACATGAAAAACAACGGCTTTTTTGCCTAGTTGAGACTCTTTAAATATCCGATCATAATATCCCGGACATCGTTTTTAGCCTTCTCATTATCGGCGCTTTTGGGTGTAAATGCCTTCAGCTCTTCAAGAAACTCCAATTTAGTCTCTTTTCCAGAGGCGAGAAACTTAGGCATAGCCACCTTGTAGGTCTTTTCTGGGTCAAGCTTCTCTTCATCAATGATCCAAAACTTACCCGATTTGCTAATGTTTGAAACCTGTAGAAAGCCGCCTTTGCCGATATTCACATATAGACCAATATCCAGAGTTTTCTGCAGATCCTTGCCGGTCATTTCCACCAGTGAAACAGGCCCTCCAAAAGGCAGCATGGCAAGAATATCTTGTTGTTGAACTTTACCTTCCAGGTAGTCATCCAGACGAATAGAACCACTATTCAGGATCGCGCAGTCGGCCTCCTCAAAAGCCCACATGTAGGACGTTCCAAGTATCCATCCAATATCTGCAGCCTGGTTTCGAACTGTTACTTCACGACAATCGATGGCCGTATCTGCTTCATAAATGATCTCATAAGGATTATAATTCGAGGCCATACTTTGTTGCGCCGCAAAGTCTTCCCACTTGTCAACAATGGCTTTTACTTCAGGGTCTTCGGGGATACTGGCATCAATGACCACCAGCTCTGAACTTACCTTCACAGCGCGAGTCTCAGGGTAATAATTGAGTGTATGTACATAAACACTGTTCGCATTGGCATCTGCTTTAGCAATGGTGGTATTCCCCACAAACTCGATCATATTCTGATGATCGTGTCCTCCCATGATCAAGGGAAAAACAGGCAGTCGACGAGCAAGCTCAAGGTCACTTTTCTTTTCCAGGTGAGTTAACAGCGCCATCATGTCGACCTTAGGGTAAAGCTCCTCATAAACACTTCGCAAGGCCAGAAATACTGTGCTGTAATTCACATACTCTTTGAGGTTAAAGGGTAAGGTTGTTCCAATCAGTCCAAGTTTGATCTCACCGAACTCTTCATCCTGAAAGCTATGGATCGTATATCTTCCAAAATCCTCCTCTTCTCCGTTGATATTCTTCGTGAAATAGGTAACCCCCATCGGAATTTCATGAAATACATTGCTTGTGGTCCAGGTGAATTCACTCATGTCGATGCATCGCTTCAGCTCTTCATAGCTTAGATCAAACTCATGATTACCAAAGGTTACGTAGTCCAGACCAACTGCATTTAGCACCTCTACCATGTGCCTTCCAGCAATACGATCACCGTTTTCATCATTTTGAAGGCCTATGAAAGAGGGACTCAAAAAATCACCAGGTAAAACAGTGATCACATAGGGGTTCTCTTCCAAAAGCTGTTTTCTGAGTCCAGCTACACGGGCAAGTCCGCCAAGGTCAGTACTTCGCGAAGGAGAGATCTCATAGACATCATTCATGTGTAGGATCTGAAACTCAAATGAAGGCCCACGGTACTCGGGTTTATCAACAACAAGCTGATCTTGAGTACCTTGCTGCTCTTGCCCTGAAGCCTGCACCTCTTGCTGTGTGGCCTGGTCGGAATTGCAGGAAACCAGTGCGAGAAATAAGAGGCCGAGTAGTTGAATTCTGAACTTCATACTGAACTTTATCTTCGTACAAAGAAAATAAATGATCGGGCTCGTTTTAGCAGGTGGAAAAAGTAGTCGCTTCGGAAGTGATAAAGCCTTCTACAAATTTGAAGGAAAGGCGCTCTGGGAGCGACAGTACGAGTTGCTTTCAAGGATTTGTAAAAAAAGCGTCATTTCCTGCCATCAGGAACAAGCCTCAAAACTGGAAGGAAAACCCTTGTTGATCGACAAAGAGCGATTTCAGGGTCCCCTCCACCCTATTCTTGAATGCTTTGAGGAGTTTCAGCAAGATATTCTGTTACTGGCCTGCGACCTACCTTTTATCGAACAAGGGGATCTCGAAAAGCTCACAGAACTGCATGCAAAAAACAAGATCAGATTGCTGAGCAGTCCGACAGGAAGACATCAACCGCTTGCGGCACTGTGGCCAGGATCTTTGTCGGACGCCTTAAAAGAGTATTATCAAAATGGAGGTCGAAAGGTTATGCAGTTTACTGAACAACAGGGCTTTGAATCCATATTGTGCACCGAGACTCATCTTCGAAACATCAATACAGTAGCTGACTTGAGCTAGAATCCATCAGGCTTCATAACTTAGCATTATGAATCAACCCAGTGTATCTGCTGCAAAGATCAAAGCCTACCGAAGTGGGAAGTTTGAAGATATCCCAGATCTTCTTGCGGTTGAAGAACCTCTCGAGATCCGAATAGGCTATGGAAAAGGCGGCGAACGCAAGCAGGAAAGGGTCGCTGTGACCATGCGTACTCCGGGGAATGATTTTGAATTGGCGATGGGTTTCCTCTACACGGAAGGCATTTTGCCAGAGCTCAGTAAGATCGCTAACATCCGTTATTGCATCAACAAAGAGAGTGGCGAAGAAGAAAACAACATCCTCCGGGTTGAGTTGATGGAAGAGGCAAGCTTCGACTGGAAGAATGATCGAAATTTCTACACCAGCAGTAGTTGCGGGGTTTGTGGGAAAGCTTCTATTGAATCTGTTGAAACGACAGGTCAATGTAAGCGAAGCATATCAGGTATTCCAAAAATAGATCGAGAACTCATAACTGGTCTGGGTGAAAAACTGCGAGAAAAGCAGCAGGTATTTAAACACACTGGTGGTTTACATGCCGTTGCCTTGTTCAATAGTAAGGGAGAACTCTTACTCATGCGTGAAGATATTGGACGTCATAATGCAATGGATAAGCTAATTGGAGCCGGTTTAAAGGACCCAAAGATCAATTTTGAAGAAAGTATATGTCTTTTGAGTGGCCGAGCGAGCTTTGAATTGATCCAAAAAGCCATCATGGCGGGGATTCCTGTTGTAGCAGCAATAGGAGCGCCTTCAAGTTTGGCCAGAGACCTCGCTGAAGAATTTGGTTTGACCCTATTCGGCTTTCTAAAAAAGGAGCGATTTAATCTTTACTGTGATGCTGAGCGTTATCAGGGTTAAAGGCGCTTGAACGTATATTTGCTAAAGACAATAGAAATATGAAAAGACTCTTTATTTCGCTACTATTAAGTACCCTCTTCAGCTCTACTTATGCGCAAAGGGGCGAAGATCAGAGCTTGAAGGTTCAGGCTTTCACCTCCAGTGATCCGGCATTCATTCGCTTTGAATGGCCTGCTGATAATTTCACAGGAAATTATATGATCTATCGACGTGATGACCTCACCGATACCTGGGGCAACGCAATTGCTACACTGCCCGGTAATTCTAGCACATACACGGATAGCAGCATTGTAGTTGGAGAGGATTATGAATACCGATTCTATAAAGTGCAGGGCACTACCCTGATCTCCCTCACTTACCTCTACTCTGGCGTTCACGCAGAGGCAGCCGAGGAAATGGGTCATGTTTTATTGTTGATCGATACGAGTTATGCTCAGGCATTGAGCACTGAGATCGATCGGCTTGAAGACGATCTTAAAGCAGAAGCATGGTCTGTTGAACGGATGTATGTAGAGCGATCAGAAAGCCCAGAAGACATTAGAGCTGAGCTATACCGGATGTATATCGATCGATCTGAGGATCTCAAGGCGTTATTCATCATTGGACATGTTCCCGTGCCTTACAGCGGCGATTTTTCAAGCTTTAGTGGGTATCCACCTCCCGATGGGCACGTTGAAGGTTCAGGTAATCATACGGGAGCATGGCCATCAGACTCCTACTACGGAGATCTCTTCGGGAATTACACTGATGCTAGTGTGAACAGAACGACGGGTAACCAAAGCAGACATCACAATGTACCGGGTGACGGAAAGTTCGACCAGACGGTTATTCCAGGCGAGGTGTTGTTGGAAATAGGTCGGGTTGACTTCTTTAATATGCCCGCTTTCGCTGAAACAGATACGCAGCTTCTTAAAGATTATCTCGATAGGAACCATCGTTACAGAAGAGGACTGGTAGAAACGGTCGATCGAGGAATACTCGATGACAACTTCACCAGTCTGAACCTTTCGTCAACAGGTTGGAACAACATGACCGCTTTCTTTCCAGCCGATAGCATCACAGATCGCCCAAATGGCGATTACTTCACTGATCTGAAGGCAAGGCCCTACCTATGGTCTTATGGCTGCGGAGCTGGCTCCTATCAATCCTGTAACGGTATTGGAAGAACC
>CBFHWY010000013.1:0-43311 GCA_965659675.1 Salibacteraceae bacterium
GGTTTCAATCAATTTCATCTCAGCATAAGATGCGTTGGCTGATTCTCTGGCACCGATCTCCTTATACTTGTTGTGCAAGCTTTGGTACACCCGTATCAGATCTTCAAAAGTGTCCAGATCACCGAGTTCCTTATCACTTTCACCAAGATACACACGCTGAAATTCTTTGTCTTCACTTCTTTCAAGAATAGCCAACTTGTAGCCCTGCACCTCTCTGAATGGCAGCACATTATACTTTTCGGAGAACTTTAAACTACCAATGAAAAGGAACTGCCGAAAATCATTTCCTCTACCCTCAGCGTCCTTTCAATATCACAGTCGATCTCTACCGAAGTTCTAAATACATTATCGGTAATGATGAGATCACCCACATTACCTGTAATATTAAAGAAGGCATAACCAGTGGAGTAGAAGTTGCATTTATCAATGATCAGCTCTCCAATAGGTTCTTGAGCAGCATTGTTTATTGTGAAATCCGTGTACGGTAGTTCTAAATGGGTTGAATCCTTTCTCGAACGATCACCAAACATCCCTCTATCATCAAGGGTAAACTCACATTTGGAAATGAAGATATTGAGCTCTTCACCTCCGTGATATACCCAAAAGGTATTCTCGATCTTTGAATTTAAGATCTCTAGCTGACCAAAGGTGTTGAGGTTTAGATCCAGACCATTGGGAAAAGTGCATCGAGAAAGCGAGAGTGCATGCTGCTTAATGCCATCCTCAGTGGGCTTGAGATTGATGGTTAGCTTATCAGCATAGATATCCTGAAATGTGAAAACACCACTTTTGGTGCTGCTCGATTCATTGACGACCAATCCACCTCCAAAGTAGATATTGCCAAAAGGCTTAAAATCTCCTTAAAAAATACAATCCTGAAAAGTGACCATATCTTTGATGTATAGATATTTAACTGAGTCTATCTCTTTGAAGAAATGGGGTGTGAAGAAGTATTCAATTATACTTTTCTCCATGTCCAATCCCAGGTCGAATTCATCTTCCAATGTGATGGATTTGTAAGATATATACTTATTGCTAATTAGTAGTGATCTTACATCGCCTGTTTGAACGGAGTACATATCTGCGATCGTATAGAAACGACCATCATCCTGAAGTATGGAGCGAATCAGATCAACAACATCAACGGTGTCCATTCCAGATTCATATAATTGGGCCAGCGCATCAGACTCTTCGCCCATATCAACATCAATCCCTAAAATATCCATATTGAGATCAATATCGCCCAACTCTTCTTCAAGGTTAAGTTCTTCTAACTCTTGAGTATAAGTGTACGTTGGAAGAAAAAGGAAAAGTGAACTGAGGATGCAGAGTGCAGCTATTTGATTCCAGAAAGATCCTGTAATATTCAAAAGAGAGCAGCTTCGCATTTATTCACAATGGTTCTCGATGAGAGAATAAACGCTCATCTGTTCCACGCGTTCCTTTATCAATTTCTTAAGATCCCTGCAGGCTTCTTTGATATCTCCGCTGTTGAGATTGGCGATAGCTCTATTGATCAAGGCCTCGTTGTTGCCTGGCTGTTTGCTTAAGATCATGTTGAAATGAATTTTAGCTTCATCAAACTTGTTCATGCCCAAAAGGCATTCTCCCAACTTCAGATCATATTCAAGTTTTTCTGGATGTTTTCTGAAAAGCTGTTTATAGATCTCAACACTTTCTTCATAAGATCCCATTAAATAGTATAGGTAAGCTTTCTGGGATGTCCAGTACTCAACGTTTAGAGAGTTTTTAATGAGTTTATTGCAGTCTTCTATCGCCCTGTAGTATAAGCCCAGAACCATCAGTAACTTGGCTCGCATCTCCAGGAACATGGCATTGTTTGGATTAAGCTCAATGGCCTTATTATAACTCTCCAGCGCTTTCCGATAATCCTTCAAATAATAAAGTGTAGTGCCCAGTTTGAAGTGATAATGGCTGTCTTCCGGCTCTAATTCAGCTGCTTTTGCATAGGCTTTAGAGGCGCGTTCGAACCGTCGCTCTCTCAATAATTGGTTTCCATGTGCATTGTAATCCTCAGCAGAAACATTGGTTTTCTGAGCATAAGAGGGACTCACCATCGAAGCCAGACCAAGGCCCGTAAGAAGAATGCAGATAAAGCGCGATGGACTCATATTCTTACAACGAAAATATAACAAATTTAGGGCTCTATTTCTATTTTTACAGCTTACTTCGAAGAATGAGAAAAATTTTAATTGCAAATAGGGGAGAAATTGCCCTAAGAGTGATGAGAACATGCCGTGATATGGGCATTTCTACTCTTGCTGTTTTTTCAGAGGCAGATAGAAACGCACCCTTTGTCAGATATGCCGACGAAGCCGTTTGCATCGGACCACCACCTTCAAAGGATTCATATTTAGATATCGATAAGATCATCAAGGTTGCTATAGATAACAATGTTGATGCCATACATCCCGGTTACGGATTTCTTTCAGAGAACCCAAGCTTTGCAAGGGCCCTCGACAAAGCGGGCATTATACTCATAGGCCCTTCTGCTCACTCAATGGAGATCATGGGTAGCAAGCTCGCTGCAAAAGAGGCAGTTTCTCATTACGATATTCCAATGGTTCCTGGAACTCCTGGTGCAGTTGAAGATACAGATGAGGTCAAAAAGGTTGCAAAAGAGATCGGTTTCCCCGTCCTGATCAAAGCATCAGCGGGTGGCGGTGGAAAAGGAATGCGCATTGTCGAAAAAGAGGAAGACCTCGATGAGCAGCTACACCGGGCCCAAAGTGAAGCGCTCTCTGCATTTGGTGATGGCTCTGTATTTGTTGAGCGCTATGTGGCTTCCCCGCGACACATCGAAATTCAAGTGCTGGCGGACAATCATGGAAACATCGTTCACCTTTTTGAAAGAGAATGTTCCATACAGCGAAGACATCAAAAGGTGATCGAAGAAGCCCCTTCAGCGATCCTAAGTCCTGAACTCAGAAAAGAAATGGGTGAGTGCGCTGTTCAGGTAGCAAGATCATGCGAATACAGAGGCGCTGGAACGGTAGAGTTTCTCGTTGATGAAAACCTGAATTTCTACTTTCTGGAAATGAACACCCGACTACAGGTGGAGCACCCCGTTACAGAAATGATCACAGGGGTAGACCTCGTAAGGGAGCAGATCAACATTGCACGAGGCGAAAAGCTGAGTTTTACGCAAGATGATCTTTCGATCAATGGACACAGCATAGAGGTTCGTGTTTATGCGGAGGATCCCACCAATAACTTTCTTCCAGATATTGGTAAATTAAGTACCTATAAAGTACCCAAAGGTCCTGGGGTGAGATTGGATGACGGATTTGAGGAGGGAATGGACATCCCGATCTATTATGACCCGATGATCGCTAAACTAGTGAGCTTTGGAAAGGATAGGGAAGAGGCAATTGAACGAATGAATAGAGCTATCGACGATTATCAAATTACCGGGGTAAAAACAACCCTCGACTTTTGTCGATTTGCGATAAACCATGAGGCTTTTAAATCCGGGAAGTTTGATACTCATTTTGTCAAGAATTATTTTACTCCTGAAAAGCTTGAAAGAGGAAATGAAGAAGAGACTAAAGTGGCAGCAGCACTGGTCAGTGAATTGTTAAATCGCGTTAATGAAGCACAGGATAATAAAACTTCTAGCTTAAGTTCACGTTCAAACTGGAAAAATAAAAGACAATAAAATGGCGATCATTCAGCAACAATCATCAAACCCAGCTTTCTCAGATAAAGTATATAAAGGACTCGATTTCAGTAGCAGCGGGTCTTTAATGACTGTTCAGGGAACGGTGAATAAGAGCTTTTTATTGATCGTCTTGCTTGTTGTTTCAGCGGCCTACTCCTGGGGGAATTACTACGAGGGTACGAGTATGATGGGGTATATGATCGCTGGTGGGATCGGTGGCTTTATTGTGGCGATGATCACTGTTTTTAAGGTGAAATGGAGTCCAATAACTGCTCCAATTTATGCTGCGCTTGAAGGCCTATTCCTTGGGGGGCTATCAGCCATAATGGATGCGATGTATCCCGGAATTGTAATTCAGGCGATTGCCTTGACCTTTGGGACACTTTTTGGAATGCTGTTTCTCTATAAAAGTGGGATCATAAAGGTCACTCAGAAATTCAGATCAGGTTTGCTAGCCGCTACTGGAGGGATATTCTTTGTTTACATGTTGACATGGATCCTTGGTTTTTTTGGAATTAATATGCCTTTCATTCATGAAGGTGGATTACTGGGTATTGGATTCAGCCTATTCGTGGTGGTCATTGCTGCGCTTAATTTGATCCTTGATTTTGACTTCATTCATAAAAGCGCTGGAATGGGAGCTCCAAAATACATGGAATGGTACGGAGCCTTCGGTTTAATGGTCACTCTTGTTTGGCTTTATATTGAGTTTCTCAGATTGCTTTCTAAATTAAACCGTGAATAGTGGAATGAAAATTGAATTTCATTCTCGAAATAGTAAGTCTTGCGATTTGCAACCTGCATAAAAATCATACTGCTAGCTTTAATTGTCTTTCCAATTTCTGGTATAGCACAAGAAGAGGAGAAAACTGAAAAAGTTGTTTCCGCTGTTGTTGACGAGGGAGATACTATTCCTGTGGTTTGGTTGCATTCTATCTACGTGAATGAGGCCCGACCCTATAAAAGCCGTAGACAACGCCGCCGATATAATCGTCTGAAATACCATGTAAAGAAGGTATACCCTTATGCTAAACTCGCAGGGCAGCTATATCACCAATATGAAGATAGCCTGGCTTTATGCGAAACAGATCGGCAGCGCAAACGCTTCTACAAAATGATTGAAAATGAGTTGCGTGATCGCTATGAAGGTGAGCTGAAAAAACTCAGCATCACACAAGGAAAGATCCTGATCAAACTGGTGGATCGAGAAATTGGCTCTTCAAGCTATGATATTCTATCTGAGCTTAGAGGAGTGTTTACAGCGTTCTTTTGGCAGTCTCTCGCAAAACTCTTTGGTAACGACCTCAAAGCAAGGTATGACCCCTATGGTGAAGACAGAGAGATTGAGAATATTGTCGTTCTTATAGAACGCGGATACATAAAATGACTACTTCCTAAACGTTGGCGCCACAACCAGCTCTTTAGATCCCGGAGTATAAGAATAGAAACCTTCGCCCGTCTTTGCTCCCAATTTACCAGAGGTCACCATGTTCACCAGCAATGGACATGGGGCATACTTAGGGTTACCGAAACCTTCATGAAGCACTTTAAGAATGGCCAAACAAACGTCAAGGCCAATAAAGTCAGCCAATTGAAGCGGACCCATCGGGTGAGCCATACCTAATTTCATCACGGTGTCGATCTCTTCAACACCAGCTACACCTTCGTAGAGTGAATAAATGGCCTCGTTGATCATTGGCATTAAGATCCGGTTTGCCACAAAACCAGGATAATCATTCACCTCCACGGGAACCTTACGCAGCTTTTTGGAAAGCTCCATGATGGTATTCGTGACTTCATCGCTTGTGCCGTAACCTCTGATGATCTCAACCAGTTTCATTACGGGAACAGGATTCATAAAGTGCATTCCGATCACTTTATCCTGACGCTCCGTTTGAGCAGCGATTTTAGTGATGCTGATCGAAGAAGTGTTACTGGCCAAAATGCAGTTGGGTAAGCATGTTTGATCTAATTCAGCGAAGATCTTTAGTTTGAGCTCAACATTTTCTGTTGCTGCCTCTACAACAAGTTCTCTGTCTTTTGCGCCCTCGCTGATACTTGTGTGAGTGTTGATTCTATTGAGTGTAGCAGTTTTCTCATCTTCTGTGATGAGTTCTTTTTTGATCTGTCTGTCGAGGTTTTTCCCGATTGTTCCAAGGGCCTTCTCAAGTGCCGTTTCAGAAACGTCAATGAGGTTTACATCAAATCCACTCTGAGCAAAGACATGTGCTATACCATTTCCCATTGTACCTGCTCCGATCACTGCTATCTTCTCCATAATCAAAATATTTTGGCCAAAAATAAGGCTTTTGGAATGTCGCCCCCTGACTATTTTCCTCTTCCCTGCAATACGATGAGAACAGTATAGATGAGAATCTTGAAATCAACAAATAGGGACATGTTCTCGATGTAAAGTACATCGTATTTGAGTCGCTCGATCATCTCATCTACATTCTCGGCATAGCCATATTTAACCTGACCCCATGAGGTGATGCCGGGTCTTACTTTTTGGAGGTGTTTGTAATGAGGAGCTCTTTCAATGATCTGATCGATAAAAAATTGTCTTTCTGGTCTTGGACCAACCAAACTCATGTCACCTTTTAAGACGTTGAAGAATTGTGGGATCTCATCAATGCGCGTTTTCCTCATGAATCGACCAAAACCTGTAATTCTCGGATCGCTTTCACTGGAAAGTTGTGGGCCATTCTTTTCAGCATCCCTGAACATGCTTCTGAATTTGTACATCGTGAAAGGCTTCCCGTACTTACCTATTCTTGTGTGACTGTAGAGAATTGGTCCGGGAGAACTCAGTTTAACCAGAATGGCTGAAACAAGGTATACCGGGGATAGTAGAATGATGGCAATGATCGAAATGCTAATATCCAAAAAGCGTTTCATTGCTTTTTGCCAGGCTGGCATGATCTCATGAGTGATCTCGATGAGTGGGGCACCAAAGATGGAGGTCATTTTCACTGAACCCGTAAGAATATCGTAAGTATCTGGAATGACCTTGATCTTCACATTCTCTGATTCCAGCGTTTCAATGACTTGTTTTAGCTCATTGTGCTCACTTGTTTCATTTGCAATGATGACCTCTTCAATATTGTTTTTGTCAATGATCTCCCTGATATCATCAAAATGCCCGAGATGATCCAGGGTGGCTTTTAGTAGATCTCCGCTTTTTCCATTAATGTGAACGTAGCCGATGATCTTAAAGCCAGATGATTTCTTTTGAGATTCGAGCTCGTTAAAGAGTTCAACTGCACGTTCATTTGAGCCAATTAAGGCGGTTCGAAAACCAATTTCCCGATTATGAATGCGTCTGACCGTTCGACTTGTGATCAGAAACCTTAAAACAAAGGTGATTCCGAAATGCAAGGCCAGCAAGACTCCAAAAGAGAAGTAATATGATCTATAATCTGCAATCTGATCATCGAGTAAAAGCGCAAAGAAGATGATCAATACTCCCAATAGAGATGAAAGGAGGGTCTGTCCGAGCTCGTTCAATCGCGACTTTCGGAAAGGATAAGTATAGAAGCCACTCAAACTATATAAGCTCACCCAGAAAAGTGGAATGAGCACTAGACCAATAAAGTAACGTTCAGTGAAGATGAGTTCAACATCCTGGCCAAATTTCATTGGCTCCAAATAGATCTTTCGATATGCGAAAAACAGTGTCCATGCGATAGCGGCCGAAACAAGATCAGCAAGCAAATACTTCAATCGCTGGTTTCGACGGTTCACTAGAAATGGATCAATTTAAGGTTATCGAGATAGATATCTCTGTTTTCTCCGCTTCCCTGATAATTCGCATAGAAGTAGATCAAATGAAGGTTTGCGTTCACTTCAGCACTAACAAATTCAGTGAGGTCGATATAGATCTTATTCCACTCCGAATTGGCATTGATATTAACGAGGTCGAGATCTGTGCCAGAACCATTTGAGTAAAGAGAGCGCAAGCCAACGGTGAATTCATTTCCAGCCTTGTAGTCAAATTCCAAATAGATATCCGTGCCAAACTTGGGTAGCTCAACATATTCAGCCTGTGTGAAGAATGCTCTTGTTCTCTGAGAACCCAACCTCACCACAGCGCTGCCATTTCCTTCAAAAACTTCGTCTCCGTTATACAATTCAACATTGGCTGCATTATTACTGCCATTTTCGAGACTTATGCTCAAGCTTTCAAAGTCTTCTTTCCATTTGAAAGTGGTATTGGTCTCATATCTAAAAATAGGTTGAAAAGTGCTGCTAAGTCCCGGATTCAAAACAGCGTTGCTGTCGTTGAGATATGGTTGAAAGAAGGGGTAGATCCTTCTTTGGGCACTGATGCCATTATCTTTTATCCCTGCGAGAACTTCCAGCTTCACATCTCCTTTTGCAAGCACAGGTATTTCTATTGGGTATTCAAACACGCCTATTAAGTTGTCATTGACATAAACCCAGTAATTGGAGATGTTTTGAGATTCGCTTCCCTCTTTCAGATAATCGCTTTCAAAATCCGGCTCCTGCAGTTGAAGGTAAGACGGAACTGGTTCATCGGGATCTAGAATATCGCAGCCCGATAAAGCCAATAGGGAACCTACCAAAAGAATAGCTATAAACACATGTGAGGGCTTGCCTAAGCACATAATCAAACGTCACTCTCCTCTGAATATTGCAAAGAAAGCTAAAACTTCATCAGTCCTGGTAGAAAGTAGGGGAGAGCTGTAGTTTCTCGACGATCTGATTCGCAACATCAAGTGCTTTCACACCATCTTCTATTGTAACCTCTGGGCTACTTCCCGAATTGATCGCTTTGGCAAACGCCTGAAGTTCATCGCGTATCGCATTGTTTTCAGGCACTTTAGGGTTTTCGAAGTAGATCTCTTTCAATTTTTTTCCTTCCCCTGGATCTATGGTGATCGACAGGGGATCGGGGTCTCCTTCTACCTCTTTGATCCTGACGATCTCTACTTCCTTCTTGAGGAAGTCAATGGCTATGTAGGCATCGCGTTGAGAGAAACGCGACTTTCTCATGTTCTTTAATGAGATCCTGCTGGATGTCAGGTTCGCTACACATCCGTTGTCAAACTCTATACGAGCATTCGCAATATCTGGAGTGTCACTGATGACGGCCACTCCACTTGCGCTGATTCGCTTGATGTTAGACTTCACCATACTCAGGACAATGTCTATATCATGGATCATGAGATCCAGGATCACAGGAACATCTGTACCTCTTGGATTGAACTGGGCCAAACGATGAGTTTCGATGAACATTGGGTCGCTTACGTAATCTTTAGCCGCTATAAATGCCGGGTTAAAGCGCTCCACGTGTCCTACCTGAACCTTTACATTGGCTTCTTCGGCCAGTTGTGCCAGTTTTTTCGCTTCATCCACTGTGTTCGTGATGGGCTTTTCGATGAAGATATGTTTGCTATTTCTCAAGGCCAGTTCGGCACACTTGTAGTGACTAAGTGTTGGGGTCACAATGTCTACAACATCAACAGATTCGATCATGGAGTCGATGGTATCAAATTTCTCGATCTCAAACTCATCTCTGGTGTATTCCGCTTTCTCGTGATCTGGATCGAAGAAGCCAACAAGAATGTAGTCTTCTTTAAGTTCCTTAAGAAGTTTGATATGAATTTTGCCGAGATGTCCGGCTCCAAGCACGCCGATCTTTAACTTAGCCATTGATTCAAAAGTACTTCTGAGAGTTGAGCTTAATGCCCCACATGTGCGCTTCTTTTTGAATAGTGAAACGTTAATAAGTCCATGCCTCTTTTGACTAATTTTGGCCTCAATGAAAAAGCTCGTCGATAGTTTCCGGCATAAAGGTCTACGCAAAAAACTGATTCAGGAACTCAAAGACAAAGGATTTAAAGATGATCGTGTGCTTTCCGCAATGATGGAGATGCCCAGGCATTACTTCTTTGATGGCGCATTTGTAGAAAAGGCCTACTCAAATGTGGCCTTTCCAATTGGGGCCGGACAGACCATTTCACATCCTATGACCGTGGCTGTTCAGTCTTCACTTCTTGAGATCAAGCCAAGAGAGAAGGTTTTGGAGATCGGGACGGGTTGTGGTTATCAAACAGCCATCTTATCCATTCTCGGAGCGCAAATATTCAGCATAGAACGACAACGGGAGCTTTACGACAAGACAAAGAGTTTACTTCCTGAACTGGGTTATAAGGCCCGCTTCTTTTATGGAGATGGCTACAAAGGGCTACCTGCTTTTGCTCCTTTCGATAAGATCATTGTAACTTGTGGAGCGCCATTTATTCCTGAAGACCTTAAGGGACAATTAAAAGTTGGAGGCATCATGGTGATCCCGGTGGGCGGAGATGATGGACAAAAAATGATCCGACTTATCAAAAGATCTGAAACGGATTTTGATCAGAAGAATTTTGGCGATTTTCGCTTTGTCCCTATGCTTGAAGACAGAGAATAGAATAATTAAAGGGATTCGCCGTTTGCCAACAGGATAAAGAACAATATCTATGAAAAAGTACATCATTCTCCTTTTAGTATTTAGCTCTATGCAGGCCTTAGCACAGAGAGATAGCATCAACTTTTTTCCCTCTGAGGGTGATATGGGTGTAGGCTTGAATGTCAATGGACTGATCGGGAATATTGGCCTGGGAGCAGTTGAAGATGACTTTGGAAACGACCTCATTTTTGCACGCTATTTTTTGAGTGATAAGAATGCCCTCAGGTTCGGGTTCGGTGTAGATCTTGATCAATATAAAAGAACGGTAACCGATAGTCTTGGAGCTGCGCTGCGTAACTTTGATTCCAGCTATGTTCAACCCAGCTTTCATTTTAATTTCGGTATTGAAAGACACCTGTTCAATGGAAAGCGTTTAGACCCATACTTTGGTGCGGGTATCATAGGTAGTGTAATCGGTAGATCGCGAGAGCAAACGAGCTTAAGTTTGGAAGATACCACGGGTGTTTTTGAGGTGACCACTGACCTCAAGTCTACCGGAGGCTTTGTTCTTGGGGTAAACGCTGTTGCCGGCTTTAATTATTTCATAGCGAAGAATTTTGCCTTTGGAGCTGAGTATAACCTATCCTATGCATATCAACAGGTTGGAGGGGACTTTGACCGGGTGGTGATCACTACTCCAGTTACGGGCCAAAGCTCCTCTCGCAGAGAGCTTGGATCAGACCTGGTTAGAAGAAATTCGATAAACATCAGTGGACAACTGGATATTCGCTTATCATATTATTTCCCTACTAGATCGAGGGGCTCATGAAACGAATAAGAATCTACATATTGCTTTTCCTTGCGGTTTCTACGATGAACTCCTGTAGAAAAGGAGAGGAAGACCCTTTTTTCTCAATTAAGACCAGAAAAGCTCGATTGGCTGGAGAATGGCAAATTAGCGATGCAAGCTGGACTGAAGGTGATAGTGTTGCTATTTACAATGGAGCTGATCTTACTATTTTACTTGATGGTATTGAATATGGACCAATACAGGCAGAATACAATTACAACTTTACACGGCAAGGGGAGTACGTCATCAATAGAAGTGTCACTTACCCAGATAATTGGAAAGGGAATATTAGCATTGGATTCACAGAAGAGTACGAAGAAACGGGCAAATGGCAGTTTACAGGCGGCGCAGGTGAGACCAAAGAAAAATCACAATTGCTTTTACTACCCAATAAAATTCAGACAAGCAGATTTATTGGAAGCGCTCTGGATGTGATATCCTTTCGCGGTCAATATGAAGGTCGGGTGATCAACATTGTGAAATTAACAGAGTCGGAAACCAAATTGAGCTACGATATGGAGCTAAGTGATGATCTGGGTTCATATCGCTCCAGCGCTCAAATAACATTGTCGGCACTGTAATGCGCTATCTGATCATCATAATTGGCGTTTTGTTCATGATCTCTTCTGAATCCTGCCGGAGGGGAGAGGATGATCCTTTGATCAGCTTGAGAAGCAGAACAAATCGACTCACTGGCAAATGGAAGCTAGTTAAACTGGAAAGGACGAATAGCACAATTGAAGAACAGGTGCTTACCAATGACGTGAACCTGAATACTATCGAGTCTGAGATAAATGAAAGCACGAGTATTAAGGTAGTTGACAATTTCTACGAAGAAAAAACAACTCGCCAGGGAGAGATCTTCAATTTGAGCTATTCCTGGAAAATTGAAGGAAGTGATACCATCTTGACAGTGGATACAACCCTTGTGGAGCCAGATATTGAGACCACTATTGGCAATGAATATAGTTTCAATATCGAAATAAGTAAGGACGATCGTTTTAAGATCACAAAAAAAATAACGGCCTCAAGAGAATATTTCATTGATGCTACTAAAACCGATGGAATCTCAGACCCACTCGTGATCGATACGAGTTATACCAACCAACCAGAATTGGAGCAGATAGAAGAGGGTATCTGGTACTGGCAAGATGCACACAAGAAAAACGTGATACTCAATGCCGGAGAGGTCCATGGATACGTGAGAGAGTTGAGAAATGATAAGCTGGTCATCACGAGCTACTCAAGCTCTGAACAGAACAATCAGGTTAGTCTGGAATTTAGAAATGACCTTGTTCCTTTTGATGATGTTTCAGACTTCGGCACCTTCGAGTCGGGTACAGAGCGAACGGTGAAGAATTTTAGTCAAACAACTGAGACCCTTTGGGAGTTCGAGAAGCTTGAATGATCCTTCAGTCGGCTAAAAAGACTTTATTGCCCACAATACTCCCAATGACCTTTCCCTTCATTTCGAGTTGCTCAAAGGGATAGTTAACTGCTTTGGAGGCTTTATTCTGACTAGAAATAGATGAATCCATGCTCGGATCAAAGATGCTAATGTCAACGCTATTACCAGTTTCAATTACTGGAGCATCAATACCAACCAACTTTCTAGGATTCGTGCTTATCGCCTTTATGACATTGTCATCGCTGTAATCTTTACCAAAAGCCATCAAGAGCATATTCAAGAATGTTTCTAAGCTGGCCAGTCCAAATTTGGCGTACTCAAATTCACATTTTTTACTTTCAACATCTTGCGGTCTATGAGCGCTGCTAATGCAATCGATCTTTTGCTTCATAACCAGCTTTTTTAGCTTGTTCTGGGCATTTTTATCCCTCAGTGGGGGCATGAGCTTAAAGTTGGTGTTGAAGTCTAGTAGGGCCTCATCACTCCAAACAAGATTTGCTAAGGGAACTGAGCAGCTATGATTGAGCTTTGATGAATGAATATAATCTATCGCTTCAGGGCTGCTTAAGGATAGAAAGTGCACCGAACAATCGCAGTATTCTGCTATTTCCAAGTCACGTTTTAGCCGGATCACTTCGGCAAGTTCAGGGATTCCCTTTAAGCCCAGACTTGTTGAGACTTCACCTTCATTCATTTGCCCGTTCTTACTTAAGCTGGAATCTATCGGACTGAGGAATAATGGAGCCTCAAGCTTCTTGTTGTAAAGCATGGCCAGCTTGCAAAGTTCACTGTTGTCAATTGGCTTATCATCGCTAAATGCTATAGCCCCAGACTGCTGCATATCATACATCTCAGAAAGCTGTTCTCCCGATCTTGCTTTACTTACTGTACCAATAGGGTAGAGCCGTGTGTGTGATCGATTGCTTCTCGATGAAAGGAATTCTACCTGTGATTTATTATCAATGGGCGGATCGGTCGCCGGACTCAAGCAAATTGCTGTAAATCCTCCTCTTTTTGCTGCTTCAAGGCCACTTTTTAGATCTTCTTTATATTCCTCACCTGGTTCACCAAAGCGAACATTGAGGTCGGTCCACCCAATACTCACTTGCAGATCATTCGAAGTGATGACCTGTGCTGATGAATCATTTATGTTCTTCGCGATCTTAACAAATACTCCCTTGTCGATCAGCATATCCATCCTGCTGCCATGGTGAGCGCTTTCGGGACACAAGATCAACGCTTTCTTAAGTAAGTAGGCCATATCCTATAATTTGATCAATATTATTTCAAACGCAGCAAATATGAGCGCCAGCAAGAGAAATAATTGCCATAATTCTTTGTCTTCACTCATTTCTTTAACTAATCCTGCTTTCTCAACCCCGCTTATGCTCAGCACATCTATGAATTCTTTCTGGCTAAGTTGCTCAATTTGTTCGCCGTTCAGCGTGTTAAGATCTGATTCAGTCCTGTTGCTGTTGATGGCAACGAGATAAGAATCTGAGTTCGCTTTGTTCTTCAATTCATAGAAACCAGGAGCACCACTAAAATCTGGAATAATAAAATGATCTGATGATAAGCCTGGAAAGTACAGCGCTGAATCATCTTCAGCTTTGAATAGCCATTGCTCAGGGTCTTCAACTCTTCCTGGCTTTTTGATGATCAGTCGCTCTCTATTCACAACATACAATTCGCCACTGCGACGGCTATTGATAGCCATTTGCAAAAAGCTCGGTACAAAAAGCGCGTGCCTGGTGAAATTACTGTTACCAGGGCCAAGGTCACTGTGGAACATATAAAGGTTGGCAACATCCGTTCGATACTCGCTAAATAGAGGGGAACCATTGATAAGAGACATCAATGAACTGCTTTTAGATATTGATGTTTCTGACTTGAAGAAAGATTTAAAGAGTGGCAGATCAACATTATCTGGAATCTTTTCGAAAACACCTTTAAAAAAATCCGACGCTAACTCCAGTTTATTTACTCTTTCCTGGCTGCTTATTAACCTCCCGTAACTGCCTAAACCAAGGCTTTGAAGCAAACTGTTGTAGCTTGTCAGCTTTGACTCAACAGACGGGATCACACAAAGACTGCTGCCATTTTCAAAAGCTTTGACAAGGCTACTCACTAAGCCCTGATTGATCTCTTTGATCCCCCCAAGTATGATCAGGGGAAAATCAGTCAAGGCAGTGTAATCGATTGATGAAATGAGTCTGGTTTCAAGTTGGAAGCTACTATCCGTTAGAAAGACCTTTTGCACGGCAGACCACAAGCTATCCTTTTCATCTGTGAGGTACAAAACACCTAGACTCTCATCAAGAACGTAGCTGAAGTTAAATTCATCATCGAATGTAATCGGAGCATCCTCAATGCTGAGTACACCGCGATGCACTCCTGGTTCCGAAACACTGAAACTAACGGAAGACTTTAGGCTGGAGTTTCCAGCCACCTTGAGTTGATCCCTTCCCATAGTTCGACCATCTATATTCAGTCTGAGCTCAAACTCCTGGTCTTCCGAACTATAATTCTTTACTTCATAGTATAGATCCTCTTTTTCATTCATCCTCCTTACTGCATCCTCAAACCATAGCGAGTCCAGGCTGAGGTTCGCTCCACCGCCATGATCCAGATGGAAGATCTTTACTCGGTTTAATGAGTCCGCCTCAAAGCCATCTGAGATTTTGTTCTCCTGAAGATCGGTGAAGTAGAAGATGTTTGTTTTTGAAGCCGACTGACTTGATTTCCATTTAACCCTTGATTGAATGGCTGACATGTCAAATACGGCCGCACTGGAAGAGATTGTTTTGATCTCTTCAAGGGCATCTCTTCTTCCAACACTCAGGTTGGATTCATTCTGGTGATCAGCGGTGAATACTAAGAACTCCGCATCTTCATCCATGGAGCTCACTAGTTCAAAAGCCTTGTTTTTAGCCACATCAAGTGCTCTTCCTCCCTCTAGCTCCATGTCCATACTAAAAGAATTATCAACGACCACAACATTCAGATTGGACCTGAAAACATCTTCTTGAGTGGGTATGACCGGTTGACAGAATGCCAGTACCAGTGCAGTGATCAGCAACAAACGGCTTAAGAGTATCAAAAGGTGCCGAAGCTTGGATCTTTTCTGACTTTCTTCCTTTACTTCTTTTAGAAATCGCGTAGTGGGAAAACGCACCACCTTATACCTTCTAAAGTTAAAAAGGTGAATAATAATAGGGATGCCAAGTGCGAGAAGTCCGTAAAGGAATTGGGGAAAGAGTAATTCCATTAAAGGACAAAGATAGTGTTATGACTTTTGCGAAAGCATATTTTGAAAATCTGCTCCACTTGGTTTCTCAAAAAACTCAAGTCCGAATGTACCTGATGAGGCAAAAACATGATCAAAGATATCTGCCATGATCTTCTCATAATTGACCCAGTTCTTGTCTGCACTGAATGTGTAAAGCTCCAGGGGAAGGCCTTCAGAACCAGGACTTAACTGCCTTACCATGCAGGTCATGTTCTGATTTATCTTGGGGTGATGCGCGAGGTAGGCCTCCAAATAAGCCCGAAATGTCCCAACATTGGTTAATCTCCTTCCATTGAGTGGGCTTGAATCATCAATTTCATTGGCCTTATTATATTCTTCAACCTCTTTGCTCCTTTGCTCTAGATAATCCTTCAATAAGTTGATCTTTTTTAATTCTTCGATCTCATCGGGGCTTAAAAATTTGATCGACGAGATCTTAATGAGTACCGAACGTTTGATACGTCGTCCATCAGAATCCGACATCCCTCTCCAATTCTTAAAGGAATGACTGATAAAAGCATATGTAGGAACTGTGGAAATGGTCTTGTCAAAATTTCTGACCTTCACCGTATTTAGAGTAATATCGATCACATCGCCATCGGCTCCAAAATCATCGAGGGTAACCCAATCACCTATACGAACCATATCGTTTGACGCCATTTGAATACTGGCCACAAAACCGAGGATGGTATCCCTAAATATCAATATGATGATTGCTGTTAAGGCACCCATTGTAGTAAACACTGCCAATGGAGAGGTCCCAAGTAAAACACTGATGATCATCACACCAGCAATGATCCCAGCAATGATCTTAATGAGTTGGATGTAGGAATTTACTGGCTTATCCTTGAATGCTTCAGAGCGAGACATAATATCTCTTACTGCATTCATGAAAGAATAGAACACGCTGATGATGATCAGCACTATAAATGCATCGATCAATTTTCTGATATATGGAGCAAATCCAGGGAAGTCAGCGAAAATGAAGTCACTCAAAAAGATGAAGGCAATTGCAGGAAGCAGATGGGGAAGATTTCTAAATACTTTCCTGCGAAGCAGAATATCGTCCCAATCAGTTTTGGTGGCAGCAGTGATTCTCGCAATGATTCTGTTTACGATAAATCCCCCAATAGAAAAGAGGAGGGCACTGATGATCAAAAAACCGATCAGCAGAATTAAGAGCTTGAGATATATTGCCGTTGGACCCTCAAAACCGAGCTTCTCCAAATTTTCAAGGATCAATTCCGAGATGTATTCCTTCATGCTAATTTTTTTCAAATGTAAGAAGCTAGAACGGAAAGCCTATACCGAGGTTTAGGTGAAGAGGAAAATTTGTTCTCACCTGAATTCCAGTTTTACTTTCGTAGTTGTCTATAATGGCCTTTGTGGCATTTCTGGTTTGAAACAGCCAACGCTCTCCTTCAAGATATGCAGGATCCCTTAAGGCCACCCCAAGGTCGAGACGAATTAAAAAGAAGTCGAAGTCGAAACGGGTTCCAAATCCACCAGCCACAGCAAGTTCTTTGTAGAATCGATCCAACTGAAAATCACCATTCTCAAGTTCTGCAGACTCAGTGGTCCACACATTTCCAACATCAATGAATAAGGCACCTTTAATCCATCGGTAAAGTGGAAAACGATATTCTACATTAGCTTCAAGTTGGAAGTTACCGATATTATCAATGTTCGTTAATGTATCACTCACGCTACCTGGACCAAGTGTCCGAGCATTCCATGCTCTAATACTATTCGAGCCACCAGCAAAGAAACTTTTCTCAAATGGCAAGGCGTTTAAATTGCCATAAGGAATACCAACTCCGGCGTACAAACGATAGACGATATCGGACTTCTTACTGATGATATTATAGATCCTAAAATCAGCATCGACTTTCATGAATTGAGCAAACCGCACTCCAAACAGCTCGTAACTATCATCTTCACCCGGGTGTATATCAGTAGTTCCCAGTATCCCACGTAGTGCGTTACCTGCGCTTTCTAAACTGGTCCTGAAATATTTAAAATTCCGACGTCTTCTAACCGTTTGATTACTGAATGTGTAAACGAATTTGCTCGAAGAGATCAGGTGATCGATATATGAGTTCGCCAAAAGGGCGCTTCTCGATTCATTGATAAGTACACTAAAGCTTGGTTCTTTTCTAAGCCAAACGTAGTTCAACTCCGTTGGATGCACACGGAAAGCATGAAAATCTCCAACCTTCCATTGATAGTTGAATGATGCCTGCGCAGAATAAACAGAGTAACCCGGTCTGTTTTGCCACTGATAGGCTCCTGACAATTCGGTCTTTGGTTCCAGATACCTGGGAGTCTTTGTTCTTTTCAGCTGAAAGGGTAGGAGTAGGCTAGGTGTTGATATTCTTGTTTGAATCCCAGCTTGCTGTGTGTTGAAAAAGCGCGAAACGGTATCTGCGTTTATCCCAAGACTTCGTGGGTTTTGATATTCCAAACCACCATTGAGTGCAAGTTCAAATAGCTCAGCACCATTGAATGCATTTCTGTTTTCATAGCTAAGGTTTGCTGAGATCCCTGGTGAGCGATTTCGATGCGTGCCTTGCCCCTCAAGTGTAAGGGATCTTTTGTCGGCCGGACTTAGATCAATGAAAGCATTCAGAAGATCTTTTCCTTCTACTTCTTCAAAGCGAATTCTAATGGAGCGAAAAACCTGTAGAGCTGAGAGTCTTTCATAGGTATATTCTACCCTCGATTTATTGTAGAGATCTCCAGGATTCAGAAAAATTGATCGCAGCAGGCGACTTGGCTTAACGATGATCTTTTCTGCATTCAGAAAATAGAAATTGCCCACCCTCATGGTGTCGCCGCTCACAAATGGAAACTTGTAATTGTAGCGGGTGTTGATGAATACTTTATTGACCCTAAACTTTTGGTGCGGTACTTTGATGACACTATCTGCTCCAGCATAGAAGACCCTTTTGCTGGCATTGGTGATAACCACCTTTAAGTCAGCTTTCTTATCGGGAAGATTTGTGTCGGCTTCAAAATAGATATACTCTTTGGAGAATTGGAAATAACCTTCGTTGAGCATTACATTGGTCATTCTCTGTCGCTCTTTTTCAATTATTTCTTCATCGTAGTTGTCTCCCGGGACCAACTTTGTATAGATGACTCCTCGTCTTAATGTCTGTAGCAGACTGGTATCATTGATCTCAAAGCGAATCTTGTTGAGCTTGTGAGGTTTTCCAGAATTGACCTTATACTCAACGATGGCTTTGTTTTTCCCTTTAATTCTTGTCACGCTTGAGACTTTTGCATCGAAGTAGCCCTTCTTGTGTAAATAGAGCTCCATCTGTCGCCTGGATCGTTCGGTTTCATTTGAATCAAGAATGACCACGGGCTCACCGATCTCTTTGAAGAACTGACGCCACTTTTTATCGGGTTTTTTGTCGCCGTATTGATATGCCCAGGCGTGGAAATAGAAAAGAAAAAGGACTTTGCGATTAGGACGCTGTTTAATGATATCCTCCAACTTCTCAACGCTCAGTTGAGCATTATTGGTGGTAATTTCGTTCTTCTTTAACCAATTTCCATTTTTCACATATCGTGAAGGTCGGCATGAAGCCAGAATGGATACGATGATGAGGCAATATAAAAGCTTCCGCTTCAAGATGTGGCAAATCTAATGCAGTATGATCAATTCAGCAGCTATATTTGAACTGTGATCACTAAAGCTCAAATAAGCAAATACGCTTCTCTTTCTCAGAAGAAGTTTCGCAAAAAACATAGCCTATTCATTGTTGAGGGCTTTAAGTCGGTTTTCGAACTGCTTCAATCCGAATGGAAAGTGGAAAAGCTGATGTGCCGCACTAATGTAGAGGTAGATGTATTCGATAGGCCATGTGAGCAGGTCAGTGTGAAAGAGTTCGAAAGAATATCAAATCATAAGTCGAGTGACGGCTACCTGGCAGTCGCAGAAATGAAAACTCATTCTTTACCTGAAGAAGGCGATAACATGTTATTTCTGGATGATATTTCAGATCCAGGTAATTTGGGCACGATCATCCGCACTGCCGATTGGTATGGGATCAAACACCTATTGTGCACATCGAATTGTGCTGATGTTTACAATCCAAAAACAGTCTCTGCCTCGATGGGCTCCATCTTTCGACTAGCCGTAAACTATGTCGATCCCAATATTCTGGAAAACTACGGCCAAAGTCATGAGATCATCGGATCAAGCCTTGAAGGAAATGAAGGCTGGTCGATAGACAAAAACAAAGCTCAGCTGATCGTGATCGGAAGTGAAAGTCATGGAATGAGTGATGAGGTTCGATCTTATTGCCACAAGCTTGTGAAAATCAAAAGGATCGGAGAAGCGGAATCACTCAATGCCGGCATTGCCTGTGGAATTATTTTGGATCGATGTTATGCTCATAATCGGTAGATTTGACGTTTAATAAAAACTATGGCTAAACCCTTAATTTTAGTATGTAATGATGACGGTGTGTTCGCCCCCGGAATCTCTGCCCTAATTGAGGTGGCAAAAGAATTAGGTGATGTGGTGGTGGTAGCGCCCGATAGTCCGCAATCTGGTGCGGGTCATGGCATTACCATCAATTCAACCCTTAGGATCAATAAAATAAAAGTACAGGAAGGTTTCTCGATGTACAGCACCACTGGAACTCCCGTGGATTGCATAAAACTTGCTGTCAACGAGATCGTAGATAGAAAACCAGACCTCCTTATCTCCGGAATCAATCATGGAAGCAATGCCTCAATCAATGTGATCTACTCTGGAACGATGTCGGCAGCCATCGAAGGGGCCATGGAGGGTATTCCTTCCATCGGTTTTTCGCTGCTTGATCACAGTATTGACGCTGATTTTCGGACTTCTCAGGAAGTTGCCCGTAAGATAGCTCCTGAGGTTTTGAAGCATGGTCTTCCAAAAGGTGTATGCCTGAATGTAAACATTCCAAAGGTTCAAAAAGAAGAGATCAGAGGGATCAAGCTTTGTCGACAGGCAAACGGAAATTGGGTAGAAGAGTTTGATGCAAGAAAAGATCCGTCAGGACAGGATTATTATTGGATGACAGGGCGTTTCATGAATTTTGACTCTAACATGGATAACGATATTGCATTGCTTGGGCAAGGCTTTGTAACTGTCGTTCCAGTTCAATATGATATGACTGCCTATAAGGCGATGGACTATTTATCCAAATTTGATCTATGAGCAATTTACCGGACAAAATTTGGCTCGGGCTGGTCTTTGGTTTACTCTTTCCACCATTGATCTTCACTGCTGTTTATTATCCTATTTGGGCTCAGGGCAAATTTTTCACCCTACAGTTCTATGAGAATATGGCTCTTTTCTGCATTGGCGCGAATGCTTTGCTGATGTGGATATTGATGAACAAATTCAAATTGGATCAGGTAGGTAAAGGAGTGCTTGTGGTCAATTTGGTTTATTGCGTGGTCTTTGTGCTTTATTTTTACGCTGATTAACTGCTTTGAAGTACTACATAATAGCCGGAGAGGCTTCAGGGGATCTACATGGAGCAAATCTGATCGAAGCGATCACAAAAGGTGATCCCAGCGCCGAGTTCAGGGTGTGGGGTGGTGATAAAATGGAAGCTGCAGGAGCTACTCTGGTCAAACACTACCGCGAACTGGCCTTCATGGGTTTTGCTGAGGTAATTGCCAACCTTAGAACCATTCTCCGCAACCTTCAATTCTGTAAGGAAGATATTCTGGAATATGCTCCGGATGCCCTTATTCTGATAGATTACCCCGGTTTTAATCTGAGAGTTGCACCATTTGCAGATAAACATGGTATCAAATGCTACTATTATATCCTCCCGCAGATTTGGGCATGGAAAAAGAGTAGGGTTAAGCTACTTGAAAAGCACTTCAGGAGTCTGTATTCAATTTTGCCTTTCGAAGAAGAGTTCTATAAAGATTTTGATGTTGACCTTAATTATGTGGGGCATCCTTTGCTTGATGAGATTCATAAGTTCCTGAGACCAGAATCAGAACAATCGGACAAGAAAATGATGCTTTTGCTACCTGGTTCGAGGCTTCAAGAAGTGAGTAGGATCTTGCCAATTATGCTGGAGGCTGCGGCAACCAAAAGGGAATATGAAATTGTCATCGCTAAAGCGTCTTCGCTCGACACATCAGTTTATGAAGCCTTTCTCGATAAATATCCTGAGGTGGAACTTAGCTCAGTAGGCACCTATAATCTATTGTCGAGAGCTTCGATGGCCCTGGTGACCTCAGGGACAGCCACACTCGAAACTGCCCTGTTCAAAGTGCCTCAGGTAGTTTGCTACAGAGGCAGTTTTGTTTCATTTCAAATCGCTAAACGCATCGTTGATATTCCATATATCTCTTTGGTCAACCTGATAGCGGATAAAGAGGTGGTAAAAGAACTCATCCAGTCTGATCTCACAAAGTCAGCTCTTCTAGGGGAAATTGAAAAACTGGAAAACGAAGAGAATAGGGCTAAGATGATTTCGCAATATGAAAAGATCATCGCTGATCTGGGACATAGTGGAGCATCAGAAAAAACTGCCAATCTTCTGTTGAAAACTCTGCAAGAGTCTGAATAAGCCAGGCTGATCCAGGGCTAATTTTGAATCAATGAGATTTTTACTGAGCTTAGTGCTTCTCATCGTGTTTTCCCATGGCTCCATGTCGAGGGATGTGATCAATGTGGGACTCTTTTGGCCCAGGCTTCCGCAAGGCAGTATCTTTTCTGTGAACTATGGAAGTTATAACCTTGTGGCTGACGGAAGGCCTATTGCTAGTCTTGACCAGGGTGATGTTGTTCAGATCAAAGTGGAAGGTGGTCTGGTAAGTCTATCTAAACTAGGTAAGGATCTGGGTTCCTTTATCAGGGTGAAGTTCGTACGAAGCAAATGGGGTAGCAGCTTCTTTCTTAAGGCTGTGAATCCCTCTCATGCCAAGCGTACTTACGATGATAATCTCTTTGTGTCAGCACTGAGTGGAAAACTGAAGTTGATCAATAATGTCTACCTCGAACATTACATTGCGGGTGTGGTGGAGGCCGAGTCAGGGATCAAGCAGAATTTTGAATACTATAAGGTTCAAGCAATCATTTGCAGAACCTACGCACTTAGTAATTTCAATAAATTCAGTCATTACGGCTTTAATCTATGTGATAATGTGGATTGCCAGGTCTACAAGGGAAAAAGCCTGAGAAATCCCGATATAATCAGGGCTGTGAACGCAACGAAGGGATTGGTCATTGTAGATAGTAATATCGATCTGATCAATGCTGTATTTCACTCTAATTCTGGAGGTTATACAGTAAACTCTGAGCATGCATGGTCTCAACCCGTCGCTTATCTTAAGGCTGTGCCCGATACATTCTCCTTAGATCAACCTCATTACGAATGGGAAGTGAGTATTTCAAAAGATAAATGGCTCAACTACCTCCGCGAAAAATGGAATTATCCTGTTGATAACGAGATATATAAAGACTATGTGCTTGATTATTGTCCGAGTTCAAGGGACGTGTATCTCACACCACTCGATACCAACATTTTGCTCAAATACATCAGAAAAGACTGGGGTTTGAGGTCAACCTATTTTAACATAGAAGATATGGGTGATGAACTAAAGATCACAGGCAAGGGCTTTGGTCATGGAGTTGGGCTGTCGCAAGAGGGCGCCATGAAAATGGCTGATATGGGAATTCCTTTTAATGAGATACTACATTTTTATTATAAAAATATTCATCTCATACATCTTTCGGCATTAGATTTCTTCAGATCCGAATAAGACTTTCACGCTAAGCGGAGATAACTTGTATCATGCAAATGATACAGTTACATCCATTTCTAAAATTACTCGCTTCCCTAATTGCTGGGATCATTGCTTCCAGGTATTTCAGTATTCTGGAATGGATCAGCCTCAGTATACTTCTCATTATTTCCAGCTTTATGCTAGCTCAGGTATTTCGCTCTTCGTTCATGGTATCTATACTATACCCCTTGGCTTTTGTGACCTTGGGGTGGACTCTGGGCTCTTCAGGTAGACAAGTACCATCCAATGACCTTCCTGTAGATAATGATTCACTCTATGTGCTCACCGTTAAACAAGTAAAGAAGAGCAGCACAGGATATCAATTGGAACTCACTTTTAAGGATACCAATTCGCATCAAAAGGCCACAGGTGCCATTCTTTACCTAAAGGATAGTATATCTGAACCCTTGCCGGGGGATACTATTTTGTATCGGGGGAAATTTGATCATATCAGCGGACCAGATTTAGATTACCACTTTGATCGAAAAAAATATTTCGAACAGAAAAATATCTTCTACCAGGGCTTTGCCGGACATGGGGACGTCATGATCATCAGTTCGCAGAACTTTAGCTTTTCCAGGTTCCGACAAGAGTTTGTAGAGAAGGTCAGAAAGAAGCTCATCTCCCTTGGGTTTCATATGCGTGATTTGGAATACCTTATGGCTATTGGACTAGGGGATAAGAGCCAATTTGACAAGAAACTAAAGGAAGCATATCAACATCTTGGATTAAGTCACATTCTCGCTGTATCAGGCCTTCATGTGGGAATTGTATGGATGATCATTTTTTCAATTATTCAGCGCATTCCAATAGTGAATCGGCTATTCCTTAAATACACCCTCAGCATACTTACTCTGTGGTTCTATGTTATCTTGAGTGGAGCAGGGCCCAGCGTACTTCGAGCAGGATTAATGCTGAGTCTTTATGCCTTCGGTAAGCTGCTCAATCGTGATTCACACAATTTGAATGTCATTTTTGCTGCGGCTTTCCTGCTCCTTTTCTTCGATTCCAACTTGTTGTATGACCTAGGTTTCCAGCTATCCTTTACAGCGGTGATAAGTATTTGCTGGCTGATGCCCTATTTCAGCACTTTCTTACGAGGTCAGCATTTCATTTTGAGACGCGTGTCAGAATTATGTTTGGTTTCATTAGTGGCCACTCTGGCCACAAGTCCGATCACCTTAAGTAAGTTTGGTCTTATATCAAATGTATTCCTCCTCAGTAATCTGATCTTTTTACCAGCAGTAGCTTTTGAACTATACTCCTTTATCGCTCTCTTGCTCGTTTCTGGTTCCGAACTTCTCATGTCCTGGCTAGCGAAATGCCTGGGCATCTATTTAGAGTATAAACACCAGCTGCTCATTTCTTTCGCTAGTATAGAGCATGTATCTAGCAGAATAAAGATTAACGATATGGCATTCATATATATGATATACCTTTTATTTATTCTCCTGGCTTTAGTATTTATCCGAAAGAGCTATCGTTTGATCAAATACGTGCTCATTGTTCTATTAACAATCAGCCTTTATTCCTGGAAGGGTGAGTCGGGGTATGTTGTAAGAGTGAGCGAGAGTGGAAAACAGTGGATAGAATACAGAAAAGGGGAGGAGCTTATTGTGATAGCGGATACATCCTCCAAATATAATGAGTATCACACTCAGCAACTTTTAAGCAATTGGAGTAAGACTAAGGTTTTAAAACCTGGAGAAACTTATGTAGGTGTAGAAATGGCTTTTGTCCGGGGAACACTCATCTGTGCAGACTCCTTAGTCTTCACTGATGATAGACTTAGGAAAAGCTACTATTCAGTTCCCTGAGTACTTTCGCTTTCAAATGAAGCATATTCATCTTCGTAGCCAGTCATAATAACAACGCAGCCTTTAGCAATACTCTTTGTGTCTTCCGCAATTGAAGCGGGAATCAAAAAGTTTACATAGATAAATGGAAGGACCATTGCAGGATCTGGCTCAAAAGTGAATTGCTTTTCATCACTACTGAAGGAAGCTATTTTATTTCTCTTCTTGTTGGTGGAGTGAGAATCGTAGATATCTATTTTGATCTCCTGAGGGAGGTTCTCCGTGTTAAAAACAAAACGGTACTTTGTTTCAAAGTAGAGTGGGAAAGAAACCTCTTTTCTTTGATTATATCGTCTGAAGAAGATTCTTTGTACTGTCATTCCGGTATAACGGAAGGGTACAAGTTCCTTTTTACACTTAAGCTTAGCAGAAGTGACATCACATGTCTGAGCGTCGGCTTCAGTAATTAATAAACTGAAAAATGGAAGAAGAAATATAATTAAAAATTTTTTCATCACGATATTGCTATAATTTTTGATCTTAGGCTTTGTACCATTTCAGACATTTTATCGATGTCTTCATTGGCAATGTTAGCTTCACGTACATTTACTATGCCATTTTCGTCACGAATACCTTCAAGGTTGTTATAAAATGACTCGAATTCTTTGAGGGCTTCAAGTACAAAATCAATATCACTGATATCGCGATCGCTTGATTCCATGGCTTTAATAAGGTTAGACATGATGTTCATTTGCTCAACAAGACGCTTAGCAATATCCTCCTTATTTTCCTTATTGAAAGCGTTTACACCCAGGTACATTCCCTCAACCCACGCTCCGGCAAAGATCACATAAGTTTGTTCCTGAAGATCATTCTCCTCAACGAAATAGTCAGTGTTTTCCTGAATCTCAACTAATAGATTAAGAACACTATCTCTATTGTCAATATTTTGTTCAAATCGATTGTAGAGGTTTTGATCTGTAAAGATCGAGCCATAACCAATACCTTCAGATAGATCCTTTACTGCTTTTAAGAACTGTAGAGACTTTGGTCCCTGACCATTAAGAATACAATAAGCGAGATCTGCAGAGTACACTCCAAAATTGATGAGTTTAGCATTCTTGGTTACGTACTGTCCAGCGTTAGCCGGATCAGCAACAACTCCTTCAACATAACCTAGTCCAGATCTTTGAAACAAGGTGCCAATTTGAAGGGCTGAGGGAATGATAAAGGCTTCTGCTTCCATTTCGCCTTCACCAGACTCTTCTTGTAGGAACTCATCCTGCACATCGCTTTCAGGGCTTTCTGAAGAACTATTGTCTTCACCACTTCCACAAGAGAAGAAGAGGAAGCTTAGAATTAGGGTGTAGAAAAAATTTCTTTTCATAATAATACGATTGATGCAAAGTTAATGTTTGAAACCGGAATAGAACACAACACATCCAGAACTGCTTTCTCCAAATCCAGTTTGGGAGCTGGCAGGTATGACATAATTGATGAATATTCGATTGTTCACTTTGGTTTTAGGTGGATCATAGACCACCAGATCTTTACCTTTTTCTGCCTCGTAAATGAGTTTTCTTCCTTCAAACTTAGCAGGAGCATTCCAAATTTGAATTTTAACATCTTCTGGCAAAGCAGCAGTGTTAAACACAAATCGATACTCTGACCCCCTAAATAGCGGAATTTGTATTTCTTTAAACTGAGATTCCGTACCAAACTCAATTCGGGAAACCTTGAATGCGTAGTATTTATAAGGCTTCAGCAAGTCTTCGCAGTCCTTTTTGATGTCCTCCCAGTTACAGCTACCATCGGCGCTCATTATCAGAGCGGCCAGACCAAACAGCGCAATATTTCGCAAGATATTTTTCAAGCTTCGATCTTGTTTAATATGATCCTGTTTCTAAAATTTTGCAACTCTGAACTCAATTGCTCAAGCTCCTTGTAAGGAATAGCTGTCTCAACAAGACCATAGTCTCCCTTGCTGAAGGCTTCCGTTTCTTTAACGATGGAGAAGATCTTTTCTAACTCACTACTGATCTTCTTTATGTATGGTTCATCATCTGGATGATTTTGCATACCCTCAACAATATTCTCCAGCAGGCAGGCCTGCTCAAATAATCGTCGAGCGAGTTCTTCACTTTTACCATCAGAATGACTCTTAAGCCCCATGTACATTCCTTCCAACCAGGCTCCAGTGAAGATCACCATAACAGTGTGTTCTTCATTGGTTCTTTCGATATACATATCTGTTCTTTCCTCAATTTCCAGAACCAAAAAGAGAACTGAGTCTTTATTCTCGATGTTTTTCTCAAATCTTTCAAGAATAGATTCACTGTTAAACACTGCACCCATTCCTGTTTCCTCCGAGAGCTGCTTTAAGACCTTTATATATTGTTTGCTTACATCGTTCTGATCTTTGAGCACATTAAAGAAGAGATCGGCTGAGTAGACCCCAAAATTCAGAAGCTTAGCATTCTTTGAATTATACAGGTTAACGTTCCCAGGGTCATTGCAAACCCCATCTTCGAATGTTAAGCCAGCCCTCTGAAGCAGGGAGCTGATGTGAAAAGCAGAAGGAAGAATGAAAGTGTTGTCTTCCAGTTTGATCTCCTTTTCTTCGCTTTCCTCTTCTTTGCTTACATCATCGAGAATCTCTTGCTCAATGTTGCCGGAATTCTCATTATCGCTTTCGTTTCCTTCATTGCCTGAACAGGCAAAAAGAAAAAGTACGACAGAAAATAGAAAGGCTGAACGTTGGAGCATGTGGTAATCTTAAAAGTTCTCGTATCCCGAGCCCATAACGATACATCCTTTTTGGGTGATATCGTCCTCAGATTCTTCAATAGCCGGAATGATATAATCAATATACACTCTGTTATTCAGGTAGTCTTCCCCAAGCTCAAATGTAAATTGCTTTTCCGACGATTCAGTGATCAACGTAGCACCGTCACGCAGTCCTCTTGGCTTGTCATAAACCTGCACTTTGATCTCCTTGGGCAATCCTTCAGTGTTGATCACAAATTTGTATTTGTTATCAAAGAACAAAGGTGCCGCGATAGATTTTACTTGATCATAATGCTTAAAGATAACACGTGTGGTGGTTGTTTTTTCATAGCGAAAAGGAACCATTTCTTGCTTCACTGAAGCCGTTGACTCGTCTCTTTTACAAGTGTCGTTCTCTTTTTCTTTCTTACCCCCTGCAAAGGCAAGAAGGCCGATAGAAGCAATTGTCAGTGATAATATTAAAACTCTTCTCATCTCAATCATATTTTTTATCCCTTGAGGATCTCTCCTCTAATTGTTTCAACTTTTTTAGATATTTCAGTTACATGTTCGTCTGAAATTCTATAACCTCTTCTTCCCTTGTTGTCTTCGAGCTCAATTTTATCGTAATAGGCGTAGAGAGCATCAAGAGAAGACTTGATTTGGTCAAGTTTCTCAGATGAACGATCACTCTTATTCAATAATCCTACCACATTTTCCAAAATTGTCATTTGCTCAGCAATTCTGGCGTCTACAGAGTTACCTTCTTCCTTTGGTGAGTTAGCACCAAGGTGCATTCCCTCAATCCATCCACCAGCAAAAATGATTGCTTCAAGATCATCCTGACTATTTTCATGAATGTGCATGTCAACCCTATCCTGAACATCTATCAAAAGCGTGAACAAGCTATCTTGATTGCCAAGGTTGTTCTCAAAACGCTGGAGCAGATTGGTACCTTCAAAGACTGAAGACATTCCAATAGCATCTGTCAGGGTTTTGATCTGTGTAAGAAACTCCTTAGCCTCCTGGGTTTGCCCGTTAAGGACACAGTAGGTCATGTCCGCAAAGTACACACCAAGAGCAAGTGCTTTTTGATCTGTAGTTCCGTAAGAATCTGTGTTCTCAATTGAAGCAACCACACCAGACTGATATTTAAGTCCGGCATTCTTAAAGATTGAACCGATCTGAAGTGGAGAGGGCAATAGAAATACCTGTTCTTCGGCTGGTTCTTCTTCAATATCAATCTCAAGTTCTTGATCAACCATCCCTTCTTCAATTTCATTACTGATATCGGGATTTTCTTTCTTTTCACCAGAGCAAGCGAAGAGCAGGCCAGAAGCCAGAAAAAGCGCTAATAGTTTTGTTTTCATCTAGGTAATATTTTTTCTTGCCACGAATATATAAAAAGATTGACTGCTAAGCCTATGAATGCCCTATGCTGTGGGACTGACGAGGGTTTTGTCAGTTTGAGACTTTTTATACTTTTGGATTCATCCCAAACTCAATTAGAAACCATGTCTTTACTAACTATACTAATGAATGCCGGGGCAGAATCTTCTGGAATGGGCGTTCTTGACCTGATTGCACTGCTCGTTTTTTTGGCTGCAGTTTTTACTTTTATTAACATTCATTACATAAGACTTCCACAGACCATTGGTTTGATGTTATTGGCCATAGCGATGTCAATTTCGATTGTTGGGATCGGATTTTTCTACCCTCCATTGAAAGAAGGGGCTAGCGATATCATGCAAAACTTTGATTTTACAGATGTACTGCTGAATATTATGTTGAACTTCCTGCTTTTTGCTGGGGCCTTGCATGTTGACTTTCTCAAACTTAAGGAAGAAGGCGCGCCGGTGTTAATATTGGCAACCGTTGGTACCTTGATCTCAACCTTTTTGGTGGCAACAGGAATGTACTATGTCATCCAAATGCTTGGCATTCCCTTTGAAGTTGAATATATCCACTGTCTTCTTTTCGGGGCATTGATATCTCCAACAGATCCAATTGCAGTACTGGCAATTTTGAAAACAACGAATATTTCAAAAAACTTATCAATCAAAATTGAAGGAGAATCACTCTTTAATGATGGTATCGGTGTTGTCGTATTCTTAACCATCCTCTCTGTTGCGCAAGCCTCAGGAGGAGGTGGAGAAGCACCAGACACCGCATCTGTGTTAGGCTTGTTCGGGCAGGAAGTATTTGGAGGAGTTCTGATGGGACTTGCGCTGGGTTTCTTTGGCTACTATATCCTTGAAGTGATTGATAATGAGCACATGGAGTTAGAAGTGCTTACCACACTATCATTGGTTCTTGTAGGAGGACAGATCGCATCAGCATTTCACCTATCCGGACCGCTTTGTATGGTGGTAATGGGTCTGGTGATTGGTCAAGGTAACAGTGAAGATACCGAGGAAGAGGGCATCGCAGGTGAATATGTGCTCAAATTCTGGGAGCTTGTAGATGAGGCAATGAATGCCATTCTCTTCATCCTGATCGGTCTTCAAATCCTCGTCATTGCCTTCGAACTAAATTACCTGTACGCTGGTCTGATCGCAATATTCGTGACACTGCTTTGCCGTTTCGTTGGAATCGGAATTCCATTGATTGTGATGAGTTTCTTCAGAAAGATGGAAAAAGGAACTATTCCTATCCTTACCTGGGGTGGACTAAGAGGGGGATTATCGGTAGCATTGGCGCTGTCATTGCACAACCAACTTCCAGGAGAAGATGGTAACAAGGTGGCAGACTTTCTTACGGCAATCACATACGTTGTAGCGCTGTTCTCTATTCTTGTCCAGGGTCTGACGATTGAGAAACTGGTAAAAAGCTATACAACCAAATAAGTAGTCGAAGACGTACTCAAAATATTTCATCAGCCCTGCACTTTTGTGCGGGGCTTTTTTTGCATTATTGATACTGCTTCACCCTGGCTTATAATGGCTCCCATGGGACAATGAGATTTAGCTTGATGGAAGCTAGCTGCTTCTTTCAAAGACCTTAATGAGGGCTGTGTTTAGCCTATGTCTTCAGTAAAGTCTTACTCTATTGACTCGACTGCACTGTATTGGTTTAAGCCTCTGGTCTTATGACTTAGCTGTAGTTCATTTACTTTACCATATGAGATCATTTGTTTACCTAAGATCAGGGTGGAAGATGCCGATGATCAACATCGGAGAGGAAATGAATAGAAAGTGAATTAAAGAAAAGACTCTTAAGAATGTCTGCGCGTAAAGAGCTCAACAAACTTTTTCAGAAGGTCATTAAAGAGCGCGAAGATCAGGAAGGCGGTCATCAACCAGATCACCGCAATATTCGCCCAGTAGGTGTCTACTCGTTGTCCGAAGATAAGCTTGGTAGGAGCAAAGAAGTGAGCTCTAAAGCCTTTTGCGTCACGGTAAACCGGGTTGTTTTGCTGAACTAGCTCGTTATCGATCTCAACAAGAGATTCAAGTTCCAATTTGTTGGTCACCAGGTCTCGTAGACTCTCGTTTCGGTAATTCTGCTTAAGCGCATTGAACCCACCTTCATCTTCAAACTTACGATTCAACTTGGAAAATACCTTATCCTTTTTAGAGGTGGTGACGTTGTAAACTTTAACATAGAAAGTACGCAAGCGATCCAGGTGGTATTCCAACTCGTCAATTACATCGTCATTGATCTTATCCGGGTAGAGCATATCTACTTGCTCGAACTGGATCTTAGAAGTGATCTCATTCTGTTTTTCGATCTCATTTCGGATAAGAGCCAAATTGTTCTCTAACTCTTCTGGTTTGTCACCTTTCTCTATATGATTCTCTACAAATCCGAGTTTAGCTCTTAATCTCGGAACCCAGTATGCCTTTTTATAATCGGCCATCATGAGCTCTTTATCATAAGGGTAGATGTACTTTTCAAAATCATTTTGGGTAAATTGTCTAACCGATAATGCTTCAAATGCCCATCTACTTGCCATTACCTCGCCGATAAAAGGCACAACAGTTCTTGAGCCAATTACAGGGTTTAGCTTGTCGAATTTCACAATAACACCACTAAAGATCAGTTGGGGGATAATGAGAAAAGGGATCAGAATATAAATGGTTACCGCCGATTTGAAACTCGCAGATATATTTAACCCAAGCACATTGGCAAAACAGGCGGCCGAAAATAGCACCAGCCAGTAGTCGCTCAACATTCCATCCACACCAAGAATTGTATTTCCCACCAAGACAAAGGTGAGAGTCTGAATCGCCGAGAGGACAAACATGATCACGATCTTTGAAAAGAGATAGGAACCATTACTCAGATTAAGGAACTTCTCACGTTTTCTGATCTTTTGATCCCTAATGATCTCCTCAGCACTAACAGTAAGGCCTACAAACAGTGCTACGACAACTGCCATAAACATAAAAGCAGGTATGTTTTCATTTTCCAGGAAGATATATTCTCCACCCTTATCTACTTGCCTGAAGCGAATAAAGTATGCTAATACAAAGGCCAGTACTGGAGATTCCAGCATATTGATCAGCATATACTGTTTGTCGGTAAGCTTCGAAAGAACGTCCCGGGTAACGAATACCTTGAATTGCTTAAATAGATTTGGGATGTTGAAGAAGTTCCTTGGCGGATTTGGAGGATCCTGAATGTCCTTTAGTTTAGGCTTTAGTTTCTCCTTGTACTTTTCCTCCCACTCATCTGGGTTGACCTTGCGTTGAAAGGTCAGGTTTCCGTATTCATCAACGATCTTAGCTTCAACGATGTTGAAGATCTCTTCTGGGTTTACGTGTCCTGCTCCATCACTCTCATGCAGATTGGCATAACCCGCTTCAGCCTTGAAATAATTGATACCATCAATAGGATTGCCGTAGAAGGTCATTCTTCCACCAAGATCCAATATGATGAGTTTGTCGAACATCTTAAGGATGTCAGACGAGGGTTGGTGAATTACCGTAAAGATCAGTTTCCCTTTGAGAGATAGCTCTTTCAGTAGATCCATGATGTTCTCTGAATCTCTACTCGATAGCCCAGAGGTGGGCTCATCAGCAAAAAGAACGGGTGGCTGTCTGATCAATTCAAGAGCGATATTTAATCTTTTTCGTTGCCCACCACTAATGGTCTTATCCATAGGCGAGCCTACCTTCAGATTTGCAGTTGACTCTAGCCCCAGATCTTTGAGCATGCCGTTCACCATCTGGTGGATCTCCTGGTTGGATTTATTCGCGAAGCAAAGCTTGGTGTTGTAGTAAAGGTTTTGAAATACGGTCAGTTCTTCGATTAAAAGATCATCCTGTGGCACATAACCAATGATACCTTCCACATCATTGCTTGGATCGTTGATGTCATATCCGTTTATACTTACCAGGCCATGTGTGGGATTGTATAGTCCGTTGAGAACATTCAGTAAAGTGGATTTTCCGGTTCCTGAGCCACCCATGATACCAATGAGTCCGCCAGCTTCCTCAATGATGTCCATCTTGTGAAGACCAATATTTCCACCTTTGAACCTATACTCAATGTCTTTCGCTTTGAATACGATCTTTTCACCTTCCTGCGTATCGAGAAATGAATTCACGATATCTGAGAAGTAGATAGGGGGGACCTTTGGACTTCTTATCGAGCTACCCGTAGTGATCACATAACTTTTCTTGTTGGAGATCACCTGTCCGTTAAGGAAAAGGTTGTCTTCTCCAAAGTAACGCATCACGAACATATTCACCTTGGGAAAGCGCTTGATCACAACTTCCTTGGTCAGGTTCTGTATACTCTTAACTCGAACATTATTTAGACCCTGAACTTCACCGTGATGATTGAAAATCAGCAGGTTCTTGTCATCGGGAAGTTTTGAGACCTCTTTTCTCTCCAAAAAGTTCACAAGTTGTTCGAACTCCTGATCATCAATTCTGAAGCTGGCAGAAACCAGTTTTAAGAAATTGAATTCGTGATCTGATATATTCTCATCCGCAAAGATGTACTCGATCAGCCTGATGAGAATAACGATCTTTTGCTTTTGCTGAAGGTCTAGATTGATCTTTCGACCAACCTCATTAACGACCTCGTCGTCTACCTCTTCAGTGACTTCATCATTTTTAGAACCATCCGCAGTGATGCCGTGATACTTCTCGACGTAGTGATCGTAAACTTTGATGTACTTCTTGGCGATTTCGGAATTGAGCTCAGATTCAAGGTAGGTTTTAACGATATTCCTACTCTCGTTAGTAATGTCGTTGACATCCGATGCCAACGCGAACAATTGCATTAGGGCTCTAAGAAGTTCTTCGCTCATATCTAACCAGCCGAAAAGGCGCGCACTAAGGGCTCTCAAATTTATACAAGCTCGCTTAACATACAAGCTTTTTATCTCTTTAAAACACGATCGATTTCACGTTTCATATCACGCTTTTTTAAATCATGTCGTTTGTCATGTAATTTCTTACCCCTTCCAATTGCGATCTTCAATTTAGCATAACCTTTCTTATTGAAGTATAAGGCACTGGGTATTAGTGATAAAGACTCATCCTTTAACTTCTTGATGATCTTATCGATCTCATTTCTGTGAAGAAGGAGTTTTCTGTCTCTTTGAACTTCATGGCTCGCAAAACCCGCATGCTCATATTCGGCAATATGCATATTTTTGATATAGATCTCATTCTTCCTTACATAACAGTATGCCTCGTTTATGCTCACTTTTGAATTTCTGATCGACTTTACTTCAGAGCCGCTTAAGATTATTCCTGCTTCGAATTCATCAATGAGTTCGTAGTTGAACCTCGCTTTTCTGTTTTTTATGTAGATGTCCTGCTTCAATATGATCTTTTATAGAGCTTGAAGATAAAGGAAATACAGAACAAAGTGCCAGAGATGCTCGCCATTGATGCTGCTATGGATGAATTCAGCCAATAGGCGAGGTAGTAGCCTACTACTGTTGAGGCGATTGCGAATAGTACCGAAAGTAATAACATCCTTCTAATGCTTTGGCTAAGCAAAAAGGCTGTTGACGAGGGAATAACAAGAAAACTAATGACCAATATGGCACCTACACTTTCGAAGGAAACCACCACGATAAGTGAAACAAGACTTAAGAACAAATAATGCCACAATCGAGTATTGATGCCCAGAAGCTGCGCAAAATCTGGGTTGAAGCTGCTGATGTTCATTATTCTGAATGCAAAGGCGATAAAAAGAATAACAATCAACAACATAATTAAGGCAATCCAAAAAGATCTGGGACCGATGCTCATTCCCGAAAACTCAAGTGTGTCAAGAGGAACAAATGCGATCTCTCCATAAAGTACATGATCATAGTCGAGGTGCACTTCACCAGCATAGGTACTGATCAGAATAACACCCAGTGCAAAAAGGCTGGTAAATGAAAGTCCGATGGCCACGTCATTCGATATGAGTGCATTACTCTTGAAAAGATCAATAAGCGCTACAGATACCACTCCGATGGCGGAACAGGCAATAATGTAACTTGTAATATTACTGCTTCCACTAAATAGATATGCGATAACAAGCCCTGGAAGTATGGCGTGCGACAGGGCATCTCCCATCATAGCCTGCTTTCGAAGAACAAGGTAATTACCAGCAAGTGCACAGCTGATGGCAATTAGGCTTCCGGTAGCTATGATCCATACAGCATCGCTCATTTGGTCGCTCTCATTTTTGAGATGGCCACGCTCATGATTGCCAGAAAGAACAGAATTAATACGATCCAGGGGCCTGTTGGCATTCCATTCTCTACATAACTTATTGCAGATCCAAACAGCCCAGAAAAGGCGCCAATCGATGCACTCAGTATGAGGATCAGGCTCAGGCGATGCGTGTAAAACCTCGCTATTGTTACAGGGGCTAAAATTAGCGCAGCCATCAATACTACTCCGGCGATCTGAATGCCTATTGAAATGACCAGAACTGTGATGAAGCTCAGCATGAACCTGAAGAAGTCAACGTTCATTCCAGTAGTTCTTGCGTGTGTTTCACTAAATAGAATAATTCGATATTCCTTGAGAAATAGAAGCAGAAATAAGACACTCGCAGAACCAACAGGCAAGATCATCAATAAGTCTGATTCTTTAATTGCCGCTGCCTTACCAAACAAGTAACTTTCCAACCCAGCCTGATTTGCAGGAAAATTATGTTGGATGTAGCTTAAGAGCATAATTCCTATGGCAAAAAAGAAAGATAAAGAAATGGCTAGCGCTGCATCGCGCTTTAACTTGGAACACTGCGATATCAGGTCTACAAAATAGGTGCTCAAAAGGCCGCTAACACTGGCACCTATTAGCAGAACATATGGCGATTTACTTTGGTGAATTAGGTAAGCCAAACAGATTCCGGGAAGAAGACTGTGAGAAATAGCGTCTCCGAGCAGCGACTTGCGGTCGAGCACTAGAAACACCCCACTAAAACCCGAAAAAAAACCTATAAGGACCGCCCCGATGGCTACAGCCCAAACATTTGGTTCATTAAACTGAAAGAACTCTAACATATTAACGTTCTCTTTTGAAGCTTAGAAGTCCGCCATATGCTTTTGAAAGGACTTCTTGAGTCATCACCTCTTCAGTTGGACCTTCAGCAATCAGTTTGTTCTTTAGTAAAACAATATGATCGAAGTATTGCTGAGCAGTGTAAAGATCATGGTGAACCAGAATGATCGTCTTGCCCTCAGACTTCATTGAATCAAAGATATTTAGTATGGTCTTCTCTGTATTTGCATCAACCCCAGCAAAGGGTTCATCCAGGAGGAAAATATCTGCATCTTTTGCCAGTGATCGCGCAACCAGGCAGCGCTGTTGTTGCCCTCCGGAGAGCTGGCCGATCTGACGTTTTCTAAGATCGTTAAGTCCAACTAAGTGGATGGCCTCAATTGCCTTTTCTTTATCTAATCGCGAGCTTCTCCTGAAGAGGCTCTTCTTGCTGTATCTACCCATCAAAACCACATCCATAACACTTGCTGGAAAGGTCCAATCAATGCTCTCCCGCTGTGGAACATAAGACATTCGATGTAGTTGTGTTTTGCTACTCTTTCCGTCTATCAAAATTTTTCCGCTTGGACTAGGAACGATTCCCATGATGGCTTTTAGCAGGCTCGTTTTGCCTGTTCCATTAGGTCCGATTATTCCAATGATCTGACCTTTAGGTATTTTTAGAGATAAAGCTTCTAGAGCCAGATGCTTACCGTAGCTGATGGATAAATCTTGAAGCTCAATGATATTTTTCAACGGAGCGCACTTACGATCTGTTCAACATTGTAATGAAATACCCCTAGATAGGTTCCCTGGTATGTGCCTGGTGTTCCGAGAGCATCGGAGTATAGTTTAGCCCCGATCTTTACGTCGACACCCTTATTTTGACATCCTTCCTGAACCGATTCAATGAAGCGCGTGGGTATGCTGGACTCTGTAAAGAGGGCCGGAATATTATTGTCGTACACGAAGCTCACGAGACCTACTACATCTCTCAGCCCAAATTCAGCACTTGTTGATACTCCCTGAAGTGCTTTTACTTTGATACCATAGGCGTCTGAGAAATACTGAAAAGCATCATGAGATGTAACGAGATATCTTCGAGCTTCTGGGATGGTATTGATCTCCTCCTGTGCCCATTGATCAATAAGAGCTAGCTCTTTTCTGTATCGAAGCAAAGCATCATTGTATCGCGCTTTGTTTTTAGGGTCAACCTCAAGTAGACCTGTTTTGATCATACCAAGACAATCCGACCATCGCATAGGATCAAACCAAATGTGCGGGTCGGGATCTTTACCTTCGTTATAGAAGAGAAGTTTCGATCTATCTAAAGAGTCTCCGAGAGCATAAACCGCCTTTTTTTGACCGAGTTTTTCAAGAATATCCGCCATTTTTCCCTCTAGGTGCAGACCATTATAAAATATAAGATCAGCATCTCGCAATTTCCTGAGATCACCCTGTGAAGCTTTATATGAGTGAGGGTCAACACCAGGACCCATGATCGAACTCACCTCAGCCTGATCACCTGCAATTCGTTCAACGGCGTCTCTCACAATGGTAGTTGTGCAGCAGATGAGCAGTTTGTTATCTGATGGATTTTGCTTTTTCTCGGTCTCATTATTACAAGCAAACAAGACCAGAGTGAAAAGAGCTATTAAGGTTTTCTTAAGCATTTGCCGCTGTCTTAGAGACTAAACGAGTTCACAAAGATAAGGTTTAGATTGGTCTAACAATAAGATTAGATAAATAGAACTATTCCAGCTTTTCTCCGCAATGAGGGCAATATTTAAAGTCTTTTTTCGCTTCTGCACTCTGCTTTTGTTTTTGAAGCTTTTCGGTGAATGCAGCACTCAGTATACCAGTAGGTAGCGCAACGATGGCAATTCCAAGAAAAGCGATCATTCCGGAAAGGAACTTTCCCCAACTGGTTATGGGCACGATATCTCCATAACCGATGGTGGTGAGCGTAGCCAAAGCCCACCAGAAGGCTGCGCCAATATTGGGAAACTTATCAGGCTGTGCTGATTTCTCCAGGTTATACATCAAAGAGGCAGCAATGACCAAAATGATAAAGACGGAGGACAGTACGATCAAAAGGTCTTTTCTTTTCTCACGAAGAATATCTCCCAGCATGCGAATGTTGCTGCTATGTCTGTTGAGTTTAAACAAACGTGCAAGTCGGAGAAGTCTCATTGCCCGCATGAACCTGAGGTCCAGATGAAGCATAAATGGGAGGTAGAAAGGTAAAATGGCAAAGAGATCGATCATGCCATAGAATGAGAAAACAAATTTGAGTCTTGACCTCCATGCTGGATCGTTAGGGTAGAGTAGAGGAGCCGTCCACAAACGCATGAGGTACTCTAAACTAAAAACAACGACGCTGAACAATTCAAAGTAATAGAAGCCTAGCTGATAATTTTGCCCGATTCCTTCATAAGAGGCCAGGATAATGGCGAGAACATTCAGAAAGATAAGACTGGATATGAAGTAGTCAAAACGTTTCCCGTCTCTGGAGTTGGTTTTATAACCGTTCAGTAGCTTGTAGACCCTATGCTGGAGCGAATGCATCGAACAAAATTACGCTAAGGAGACCCAATAATTATTGACTTTTATCAGTGCTTTTGAACCAAAGCCCGAATTAGATGTATATACATATATTTGCCCCATGAAGCTGGAGGAAGAAATCAAGCAGGAAAAGTTTAAAAGTATGAGAGAGAAGGCCTTGGTGAATTTATTCTTTACTGCCAATCATTTTAGTTTAGAGCAGAATAGGATGCTTAAATGTTATGATATCAGCATTCAGCAATTCAACATTCTTCGCATACTTAAAGGTCAGTACCCCGACCCAGCCAGTGTTAAGCTGTTGATGAATAGAATGCTGGATAAAACCTCTAACGCCAGTCGCCTGGTGGAAAAGCTTCACGCCAAAGGCCTTGTTGAACGTCGTCCATGTGAAAATGATAGAAGGCAAGTTGATGTCATGATCACGGAAAAAGGTCTGAACCTGATCAACTCTGCTACTGCCGATATGGACAAAATGATCTCTTCCATTCCGCTTGATGAACCGAAAGCCAAAGAGCTCAGCGATCTTTTGGACCTGGTTCGCGGTCGAACTGACCAATAGTTGCTTTTACCATAAGTTTGTGAGAAGTGAGAAACTTCCTTTTATATTCCATAGGTTTAGCTGTAGGTGCATTTGGCGTGCTCGGCTGGCTTGAAGACCTGGAATTCGTAGTTTGGCTTGCAATAGCAATTTTTGTTGCGATTATCATAAGTGGGGAGAAAACAAAGAGCCCCATTATTAAGTCAATATCTCTCGGATTTTCATGGGCATTAGGAGAGGCTCTGATCAAAAGTCTTTTCTTTTCAGACTATTTGAGAAATAATCCGGAGTATGCAAACTCTCTTGAGTCAATACCACCGTTTGTTCAGGCGGCATGGATGCCTCTGCTAATTAGTCCAATCATTGGGCTAGTGCTGAGCCTTGTCTTAGCGCTGAGCTTAGGTGTGTTGAGGCAATTCAGATGATCAAAACTCAATTTCTTTTGTCATCAATTCATCACCGCGTTTGAACTCAACACTTGTTTTGTCTCCTTTTTCAAACTTGGATAATGCCTTCATGTAGGACATCATGTCTTTGATCTCAAGGTCTCCCAACTTGACGACAACGTCACCTTTCATCATTCCTGCCTTTGAGGCTGGGCGATCTTCTCTTACACCGTCAATTCGCATGCCTTCGCCGTCAAAAAGATAGTCTGGAACTACACCCAGGGTCACCTTAAAACGGGGTGTATTTTTGTTATCCTCTTCTTTGGTTTTTGAGAATGTTAGTTTTCCATCGTCATCACTCATTTCAATGATATCATAGATGTAGTTTACCACTTCCACAATCCCTTCATAGTTCACCTTGTCAGCGTCATCACTGGGTTTGTGGTAGTCTTCATGTTGACCAGTGAAGAAATGAAGGACCGGAACATCCTGTAGGTAGAATGAAGTGTGGTCTGAAGGGCCTATGCCAGATTCTGATTCCACTATTTTCAAATCCTTCATTGGGTGTTCTTCAATAAAGGTCTTGAAACTTGGAGATGAGCCTGTTCCATTTATCGCCAATTTCTTTTCGTCATTAAGGCGCCCGACCATATCCATGTTGATCATGTAATTCATGTTATCGACAGGAATTGTGGAGTTTTTACTGTAAAAATTTGAACCCCAAAGGCCTTTTTCTTCTCCAGAGAATGCAATGAATAAATAGTTGTTTCCGTCTGGTCCAGCTTGAAGTGCTTCAGCTAATGCGATCATTGCAGCAACACCACTTGCATTGTCATCAGCTCCATTGTGTATGGCAGGTTCGCCTGTGTGAAGTGATCCTGACGCACCCCAGCCTAAGTGATCGTAATGTGCGCCAATGACAATGGTTTGGGCCGCGTTATTGTCGATGTACCCAATGACATTTCGTCCCTCAACGGGGTCGATGGTATCCTTATCAACTTGTTTATGGGGATTATCAGGTCTTGGTTTAAAGCTGAAATGCTGATAATATTTATCACCTCCCTTAGGTTCAATCCCAATTTTCTTGAAACGTTTGGCAATACACTTTGCCGCTTTCACCTCTCCTTTTGTACCCGTTTCTCTTCCTTCCAGCTTATCATCCGCCAGATATTCAACATCCTTTTTGATATCCTCTATATTGAAATCCTGCGCATTTGACAATGCGAGCCCAAACGTGAACAATATGAGCGTTAAAATGGTCTTTTTCATAGTCTTTTTTACGATGCTGCAAACTTAGAATAAATCACTGCCGCGAAGCGATATTTCTTACTTTCGCCGGCTGAATAAACACAACAATATGAATCGTTTTTTGATCGCATCTATTGCAATTTTTCTTTTTTCTTGTTCTGGAAATTCTGAATCTGATAAAGCAGCTGAGCCAGAGAATACCATGGATACAGTAGCACAAGAGGAAGAGAATCTTATTTATCCGGAAGAAAAAAACTTTAAGAGTTTACGTCAGCTTACCTTCGGTGGTGACAACGCAGAAGCTTATTGGAGCTTTGATGATTCGAAACTTGTTTTTCAGGCAACCTTCGATGCCTGGAATGTTTCATGTGATCAGATCTATGTTACGGATTGGATGAATGATGATATGGCAAATAATCAGCCAAGCAAAGTTTCTACTGGATATGGACGGACCACCTGTTCTTACTTCCTACCTGGTGATACAACGATCATCTACTCATCTACTCATCTCGCTGATTCAGCTTGCCCTCCTGTCCCTGAAAGGAGAGAAGATGGAAAATACGTCTGGCCGATTTATCCAGGTTTCGACATTTTCGTCGCTGATCTTGAAGGAAATATCTTGAAGCAGATGACCAATGAGGAGGGTTATGATGCAGAGCCAACGGTTTCGCCAAAAGGCGATCGCATTGTCTTCACCTCTATGAGAACTGGTGATCTGGAGCTATACACAATGAATATAGATGGAAGTGATGTGAAGCAGATCACCGATGAATTGGGTTACGATGGTGGGGCATTTTTCTCACCAGATGGCTCAAAGATCGTTTTTAGAGCTTCGCGACCGCAAACAGAGAAAGAGATCGCTGAATACAAAGCACTCCTTAGCGAAGGCCTTGTGCAGCCCACTGAAATGGAACTTTATGTATGTAACGCTGATGGTTCTGACCTCAAAAAGATCACGGATCTGGGGCAGGCAAACTGGGCACCATTCTTTCACCCTTCAGGCGAAAAGATCATTTTCTCCTCAAACCATGAATCCAAGCGAGGGTTCCCTTTTAATCTGTATATGATCAATATCGATGGAAGCGGATTGACAAGGATCACCCACGATACAACATTTGATGCTTTTCCAGTGTTCTCAAACAATGGTAAGTACCTGGTATTCTCATCAAATAGAAATAACGGCGGAACAAGGGAGACCAATCTCTTTATAGCTGAGTGGCAAGATTAAGTAATGGCCAGTAAGAGCTCGTGGACTGAACGATTAAAGAAAAAATGGAACCTGAAGAGTGGACTACAACTCTTCATGGTTCTTTTGGTTTTTGCCTGCACGGGTTTTTCAGTCTTGTTCCTTAAAAAACCCCTTTTTGATCTACTAGGTATTAGCGGTACTTCAGGGTGGCTTTATACCTTGCTGTATTTGTTGGCCATACTGCCTTTGTATCAGATCTTATTGCTGTTCTTCGGATTGATCTTCGGGCAATTCCCATTTTTCTGGGAATATGAGAAGCGCACTTTCAGAAGGATATTCGGTAAAAAGAAGAAGAAGGACTAGGCAGCGAGAATCTCTTCTAACCTGACACCCTTGCAAGACTCTATAGCTTGTTTGATCTGGTTCATATGTCTGAGATTATGGTTGGAGTTAAAACGCAAAGCATCTCCCATTTTAAAAGTGATCAATCGGCCTAAGCTGCTTACTACTTTCATTCGGTTCATATCCAGCTCTTTTGGTCTGGAATAGAACTGGAGCCACTCATTGTTTAGATCAATGAGCTTAGCGAAGCTGTTTTTTTCGCCTATAGGCTCGTTATTCCTTGCGGGATCCATAAAGCGAAAGGTTTTCATTTTAAAAGGTAGCGTCCCATTCTCTTTCGGTAGCATGCTGTTCGCAGCATAGTTGCCAAGGACCCCTGGCTGGTATGCAGTGTCGATAGGTCCTTTGTAGTTATCCCTCGATTTGCGTGCATTCTTGAGATAGACTCTGCTGACGATCAACATATGTTCGGCAACTTCCATCGGGCTCCAGCGCTCAGGGCTGGGTCTTTCGGTAAGTTCTGCAGTCGTTAGTCGATGCGCCAGGGCTTTCAGGTCATGATTGATACTATCAACTTCTATTTTTAGCTGCGT
>CBFHWY010000014.1:0-42826 GCA_965659675.1 Salibacteraceae bacterium
GATGATGCCGATTGTGATGATAATGATCCTGGGAAATAAAGAACTGCGCATAAGTCCCCGATGAGCAAGTGACAATTAACAGAAAAAGGAGCAGCTTCTTCATTGAGGCTAAAGCGGATCAACGTTAATCAACAAACGTACAGAACTTGTCCCAGATAGCTGTTTAAAGGTATCAAGCGTTGTCAACAAATCATTCTTGACTTGCAGGTGCTGTGCCGGATTGTATTTTATGATCATTTTCATTCTGTACCAGTTCCTTAGCCTTTGAACTGTTTCAAACTCTGGGCCAAGAACTTGGACATTAGATTCAAAATCACAGACTTTTTTGAGCTTATGCGCTGCGTTTACAAGCTCTTTATTAACCCTATGCATGAGAATAACTTCTATCAAGCGCCTGTATGGGGGATAGTTAAAGGCAGACCTCTCTGCCAGTTGCGAATCCATGAATTCGTCTACCTGGTTATTTTTTAATCGAAGTATAACATCTGTATCGGTCTGAAAACACTGAATGATCACTTTAGCTTTGTCGCTGCGCCGTCCAGCTCTCCCTGAGATCTGAGTTAACAGCTGAAAGCTTCGTTCAAAGGCCCTGAAGTCTGGGAAGAACATGAGGTTGTCGGCATTGATCACACCCGCCAGACCAATATTGGCGAAATCAAAGCCTTTGGTCAGCATTTGTGTTCCTACCAAAATATCTGTTTCTCCTTTTTGCATGGATGAGCTGATCTTTTCAAAGGCTCGTTTTCCTCTGGTGGTATCCAGATCCATTCTGGCGATCCTGGCATCTGGAAAAAGAATGGATAATTCCTCTTCCAGCTTTTCAGTGCCAATACCCTTCGTTTTGATCTTTTTTGATCCGCATTTTCTGCAGCTCGAGGAGATCTCAGTGGAGTGTCCACAATAATGACAATTCAAGCGATTCTTGTATTTGTGATAGGTGAGGGAGATGTCGCAATTCGGGCAATCAGGGATATCACCACAATCTTCACATTGAACATAAGGCGAAAATCCCCTTCGGTTTTGAAATAGCATCACCTGTTCCCCTTTCTCCAATGACCCCTGGATGCCATCAAACAGGGCCTTGCTCAGTGAACCTTTGTTTCTTTTTTTGTGATATTCTTCCTTCATATCCGCCACATGGATCTGAGGCATCTTCCAGTCGCCAAATCGCTTTTGAAGGCGAACAAGGGCATATTTCCCATTTTTAGCATTGTAGTAGGATTCGGCGCTTGGGGTGGCGGTTCCGAGCAGCACCCTGATATTTCTACTTGATGCAAGGTAGGCTGCCAAATCTCTGGCGTGATACCTCGGGGCTGGATCCTGTTGCTTGTAAGATGGATCGTGTTCTTCATCAACGATGATGAGACCAAGTTGCTTAAAAGGCAAAAAAATGGATGATCGAGTTCCTAGAATCACCTTGATATTCCCTTTTCGTACGGCTTGCCAGATCTCCACCTGCTCATTGTCCGAAAGCCTGGAATGGAAAAAGGCGAGCGTATCTCCGAAATATGCGCTCAAGCGGTGAACTAATTGGGAAGTGAGTCCGATCTCAGGCAACATGTAAAGCACTTGATCTTCTTTTTTGAGATGATCTTCGATCAACCTCGAGTACACTTCAGTTTTGCCCGATGAGGTAACTCCGAAGAGGAGTTGCACCCCGTGTTCTTTCCAATTCGAATTGATCTTTTTGTATGCTTTTTGCTGGTCTGCGCTGAGTTCTGGAATGTCTTTTTTTATCGCGTATTTGGGAATGCGAGAGATCTTTTCCTCGCTCAGATCGATCAGGGATTTTTCAGCAAGTGACTTGATCACAGCACTTCCTATCTTGAGCTTTTTTTCAAGATCTTTCTTTCGCCACACGCGAACTCCCTGCATGTGCTCATTCACCAGAAATTCAATTGTTTCGCGCTGCTTTCTTGCCCGTGAATTGATCAGGTTCAGATCGATCTTATCAGGTTCGATCCTGATGATCTTCTCCGTTTTTTTAGTGTAGGATCTTTGCAGCTTTTCATAACTGTGAATGAAGCCAGTTGCTTTGAGTTCCTTTATGGATCGAGCCAAGCTTTTGACGCCGATCTCTTTGCTCAGTTTACTCACTTTGGTGTCTCCATTCTGCAGTAGGTAATTCACCAGAGATTGATTGGTCTTCCCTAATGAGTTAGGTGAATCGGGCAAGCTGGGTAGCAGACTTAGCATAGTGTTGCTGCTGAACTTGAGTCCGGACGGACAAGCTGCCTGAAACACCTCACCAAGGCTGCACAAATAATAGGAGGCGATCCATCCCCAAAGTAAGCGTTCTTGCTCTCCAAAGAGTGGCTCTTCGTCGAGTATTTCCATGATCTGCTTAGCTCTGAATTCAGGACTGCGATCATGCAGCTCATGCACAACCCCTGTGTACAGGTGTGCTTTACCAAAACTCACAAGTACTCGCTTACCTGGAGCAATCGTATCAAGCATAGCTTCAGGCACCGCATAGGTGAAGCTCCCCTTCAGGTGAAAAGGCAAGATCACTTCGGCAAAATGTTGAGCAGACATCAACAACGAAATAAAAGACTTTTGGCTATCTACACATCAATGTTCATGAAACACTTTGTACAGCTTACCAACAATCGGAATATTCTTCAATTTCGTTCATATGGTCTTCGAGTGGATTGATTGGCTCATCATAGCTGCGTTTCTTGGCTTGTCTCTAGGGATAGGGATATTCTATCAGAAACGCGCCAGCAGCTCCTTAGCTGATTTCTTTTTAGGTGGCAGAAACCTACCCTGGTATGTTGCTGGTCTGTCGATGGTAGCCACCACCTTCGCTGCTGATACGCCCCTCTGGGTCACTGAAGTGATCGCTCAACACGGCGTATCGGGAAACTGGTTGTGGTGGAATATGTTGGCAGGTGGGATGTTAACCACTTTTTTCTTTGCGCGAATGTGGCGGAAGGCAAATATTCTAACAGAACTTGAATTCATAGAAATGCGCTACGGTGGATGGCCAGCTCGCTTGCTCAGAGGCTTTCGGTCGGTCTATCTGGGTATCTTCATGAATGTGATCATCATTGCCTGGGTAAATTACGCGCTGCTCACTATCCTTCAGATCTTCTTTGGATTGGAGAGTTCAGGTCCCTGGTGGCAGAATGAACTCTACTGGTACATTTTGCTCGCCATGATCTTCGTTGCTATTTATTCTTCCCTTTCGGGATTGATCGGTGTGGCAATGACAGATACCGTGCAGTTCTTTATTGCCATGATTTCCTGCATTATTCTTGCGGTTTTTGTCTTGGATTCTCCTGAGATCGGTGGGGTAGATGGACTCAAATCTAAACTCCCTGAATGGCGATTCAAATTTTTTCCGAGCATTGGAAGTACCGCAGAGGGGGTAGAGGTTTTTAGTATTGGAGTAGCCAGCTTTTTGACCTTTTCTTTGGTGCAGTGGTGGGCTTCCTGGTATCCAGGAGCAGAACCAGGAGGAGGTGGGTACATTGCCCAGCGAATGATGAGTGCAAGATCGGAAAAGGACGCCGTTTGGGCTAGTTTATTCTTTCAGATCGCACATTACTGTTTGAGGCCTTGGCCCTGGATCATTGTTGCGCTTTGTGCTTTGGTCCTTTACCCCGATCTATCTACAGAAGATGCAGGCCAGGGTTTTGTTCTCATCATGAGAGATTACCTGCCCGCAGGACTAAAAGGATTACTCTTTGTTGCTTTTATTTCTGCCTACATGAGTACTATTTCAACACAATTGAATTGGGGTGCCAGCTTGCTTACCAACGACCTTTATCGTCGTTTCATGAAGTCTGAGGATAAGTTTGAAAGCGAGGAGCAGGCGCAAAAGCATTATGTGAAAATAGGAAGAGTTTTTACGAGCGTATTGATGCTCATTGCCTTTTTAGTGACCACCAGAATTGAAACCATTGACGCCGCCGCTAAATTTTTGATTCAGTGTGGTGCTGGTTTGGGTCTGGTTTTGATCCTAAGATGGTATTGGTGGCGAATCAATGCCTGGAGCGAGATTGCGGCTAGTGTCGCTCCAATTATAGGCTATGTGATGGCAAACTACTTTTTTGAGTTTGAATTTCCCTACAACTTTTTGTTCACCGTTCTTTTCAGTTTGATCATTTGGTTGCCTGTTACTTTCCTAACACGTGCAGAGCCTTTTGAGAAGCTCAGTAGTTTCTATCAGAAAGTAGAACCGGGTGGATGGTGGCCAAGACGTTTTCGGGGTGAGGGGACACAGTTTCAATGGAGCATGAAGCCGATGTTCAGCTGGATCAGTGCCTTGTTAGGCACATACAGTGTTTTGTTTGGTATTGGTTACCTGATATTCAAAGACTATGCTGAAAGCACAGTTTGGCTAGTAATAGGGGGAGCTAGCTTTGTGATCCTTTACCTGCTAATGCGGACTACCAAAGAAAGCCGATCACAAGACCAAAGATGATCAATAAGGCTGCTATTGTATAAACTACAACGAAACTGTTTGCGCCTCCGTCTTCGTATCCTGGATCCTCAAAAGTATGATCTGACATTTTCTTGATTTTGGTACAAAACTAAAAAAGCCCGCACTATAAAGTAACGGGCTTTAGAAACTTTTAAAGATTAATTCTTTTATCCTTTGGATATTTCACGATGTATTTGAACTCGTGCTTTTTAGATTCCGAAGGAGCAAGTTCGTATTCCCAACTGAGCGTACCGGTTTGTTCATCGTGTCCGGCACCGCCGGTTTCTTCGAGTTCCACGGTGATCTCCTTATTGGAGCTAATCGGAATCTGGTCTTTTAAAACAAGTTTGATCGTGCTCGATTTGGTGTTCTTCACACTGAGTTCGATTCCGATGTTCTCCTTTTTGTTGTTTCCGATCAATTTAGACTCGCAGTAATCTTCAATGCGTTTTCTCTTGACCACCACTTGCTTGTCCTCTCCAAAAGAGATGTCGAGTTTAGCATTGGTGTTATTGGCATTAATGTAGGTCTTGCCTAAATAAACACCCTGATAATAAATGCTGGCCTGACCAGATAGCAACTGGTACTTTTCCCAGCCTCCAACAGAGGCAACAAGGAAGGTTTTGTCAGAGTATTTAGGAGCTGCGAAGTAATAATACTCGGCTTCCAATTCCTCCTGGCGAACATTCACTGTATGCCTTTTATTGTCAGACGGAACATTGTATGGAATATCAATCTTGAAATTGATGTTGAGTTGTGATTCTGTGACCGAAGTGAGCGGTGCTGCAGTTTGCGCTGAACCTTCAGCATCTTCAGCGATAGTTATTCCAGAAAGAGCCATCGGAGTCCTTCGGTTCGATTGATAGGTCATGTCCTTTTGCACATTTCCAATAAATCGCAATACCCATGGATTCACCACTGGCTTATTGGTTCGTTGTGTTGGGTTAGAAGTAGAAAGTTCAAGCTTAACTTTTTTCCAGTCGACCCCCGTACTTTGGTAAACTTGTGCATTATAGTCGAGTTGAATGTTTTTTTCGGGACCTGAGGCACGAAGATCATACACCGGATTCCACCCCGCATTTGGAACATAATACTTGAGCTTAAAGCTAGCTGGAGTATTCTTTTTTACAGCAACCTCAACTACGATCTCAGAGCTTTGTTTGTTGCCAGTCCTTAACTGAGAAAGCTGACCATTAATTCTTCTGATCTCTTCTCGAAGTTCCTTTTCATTTCGGTTGATCTCTTTCTGCTTGATCATGATATCTCTTAACCTATTGCGAAAGAATTCAGACATCTCTTCCAGATCTTCTATGGCAAAACCCAGTTCTTCGCCGGGTTCTATCTTTCTGTTGGTTACGATCATATTGCGCTCTTCTTTGTAAACCTCTCTCATTCCCAGCTCGTAATTAAGCTCTTCGTTCAGGGATTCAAGCGTATCTTCCAGGAGCGCAATTTTCTCATTCTCCTTCATTCCCTTCAGGTAATTTCTTTGATGAGAAACGGAAAGAATGGTAAAATCTCCTTTTCCCTCTACCTGAACGGAGGAAGGATTCACATTCATGGTAAGTCCATCAAACACAAGAAAATAAGTGCCAGGGGTCAGGAACTTTTTAGCTTCTCGTGTGATCTGTGCACCACGTATGAATACAGTAGCTTCTTTGATCTCACTGTCAATAATGATGTTTTGATCTTCTGCCCTTAGGCCCATAAAGAGAAGTATGGCGAAAAGGCTTAGTGTTAGTTTCTTCATTTGTTTTTTTCTTTAACAGTCCAATACACGTGCCGAATTTGATCGGCTTACTCAGATTTTAATTCAAGACCATAATCGATCCCTTTTCTCAGGGCAGGGATACCATCCATCCATTCAGGTCTTGCTTCATCTTTTAAATAATGATCGAAGAATTGCATCATTCTTATGCTGAGGTCTTCTTTGTTTGCCATTTTTCTAAGGTTGTGGGCATCACCGTTGTAATTGAGTAGCCAAACGGGCTTATTCAGACGTCGAAGCGCAACGAAATATTCAATTCCCTGATACCAGGGTACAGCACCGTCATTGTCATTATGCATGATGAGTAGGGGAGTTTGAACCTTATCGGCGAAAAACACTGGAGAATTCTCAATGTAGCGATCTCTTGCTTCCCAAAGGTTTGCGCCAATTCGACTTTGTGTCCTTTCATATTGGAACATCCTACTGTAGCCACTTCCCCAGCGAATGCCACCATATGCTGAGGTCATGTTACTTACAGGAGCTCCTGCCATGGCAGCAGCGTATCTATCGGTTTGTGTAATAAGGTAGGCTGTTTGATACCCGCCCCAGCTCTGACCCTGCAGACCGATCTTCTTGTTATCCACATAGCCTTTCTTCAGCATATGCTCTACCCCAGAGTCTATGCACCAAAGCGCATCCTTTCCAGGTTGGCCTTCGGTGTATTTGATGTCAGGAACAAAAACAATGTATCCCAGACTCGCATACATGGACGGATAGATAATGCTAGCAGTAGGACGCGGATGCCAAAAACGATTCAAATTATTTGAGTTTCGTTCGTAGAAATATACGAGCATGGGGTAAGTCTTGCTGGAATCGAATCCTGCGGGTTTGTAGATCAGGCCTTCCAATTTCGAGGCATCCTCTGGGTGTTTCCATGAGGTTAACTCAACTGAGCCGATGTCGTAATCTTCCATTTGCTCACTGAATTTACTCAGTCGATCGCGTTCTGTCAAATTGCGATTTGAAAGGATCAGGTCCGGTGCTTTTTGATAACTACTTTCTCGGAAAATGAGCTCATCACTGTTTCTTGCCTTCTTCACCCTTGTGAAACGCTTATCTTCTTTCGCCAGTATTTCGATGTTGGAACCTTTTAACTGGGCAAAACCAGCAGATTTATCTTTCCAATCGAATACCGATAACAAGATGGCTGCATTGAGTGAGATGTGATCTTCTTCTCGATCAAGTTTAATGATTCGATAAGTGACCTGCTCTTCTCTTCCTTTGGTGAGGCGCATGGCTTCACCTGTGTAAAGATGAAATAACCAGATGTCGTACCTGTCGTAAATGAAAACAGCCGAATCTCCTTTTGTGTATCCTCCAAGTCCATAAGGATAAGCCGGACTGGGTGTGTCGTGTAATTCATTCTCCCAGGAGACCTTTTGTCCCCTGGTGAGTTGCCTTTTGCTAAGGCCATTGAAATCGATCTGCCACCAGTTCTTGTCATTCAGATCATAGTACGAATAGAATTTCGCCAGGGGAGAAAGAGAGCTGCTCGAGCGATGAGCCATCAGCAGGGAGTCTTTTTTACCGGTATTCAGATCAATTCGGTAGTAGTCCCTATAGGGTGGCCAATCCCATGAATACTGCTTTCTGTATGGAAGGTTTGTGTTCAGTAGGGCGTATTGTACCGTATCAATACCCGGTAGTATCATTCGATCAATTGTTGAGTCCGTCAGGATCTGCAAACGACCCAATTCCATATCATAAACTGAAGCCCAGCTTGCTTTCTTTTCGCGTTTTAGTTCGTGCAGCTGCTGGGTCTGTAATTTTCCATCGGTCCACGACCAAAGGTCCAGCTTTGCTTTCTCTTCATTGAGGACCGTATCTTTTTCCGGTTCATTTCTGGGACTTCGCCCGTAATAGATAAAGAGTCTGCCAGAATTTTCAGAGAATGCAAGCTTTGAGAATGATCTGAGGGTGTAGGAATCACCGTAGCTGTTAGAGTCGGTGATTTGAGTGAGCTCCTTTTGCTTGTGTTTCCAAAGCCAAAGTTGATATGCCTTTTGTTTGAAAGTATCAGTGCTATGTAAAAAGCAGAAGTTTTGGCCGATGTCATCCCAGGTGAGCTGTTTGAAATCGCCTTCAGATTTTAGTAGTTCCATCGATAAGCCAAGCTTGATGTCCAGGATATTGAGCACGAGAGAGTCACCTGATTTCTTTAGGTAGGCCAATGAGTTTCCGTATTTCGAAAGACTAAATTCTGCCACCGAATCTATTTCAGTTTGATGGCCGCTTTCATTGCTGAAGTACATCAGCTTATAGAACTTTGTGTCCTTTTTCTTTGATTTCTTTTTAGGACTGTCCTGGCTTTCTTTCTTTTTCTTTTTAGTCTTTTTCTTCCGTTTTTTCTTTTTGCTCTTTTTACTTTCCTCCTCTTCATTCTTTTTCTTCTTCTTTTTTGGATAGGGAAGTGTCGCTACAAGGAGATCCGATGAATCAGCAGCTATTTCATAGCGCTCAAATTCACCAAATTGCAGCAGAGAATCGGAATCAAATAAATAGATCTGCAAACTGTCACCTTGAAGCTCTGCCTTTTCTCCATGCCATTTTTCCTTGTTTTGTTTAGCGAGCTTAATGGCTCTGATCGTATCATAAGGCATGCTTCTCTCCAGCAGGAGGTAATTACTGCTGCCAGAGAATTTCGCTTTCTTCGTTTGAGGGAAGATCAATTCTTTGTTCACAACCCTATTCAGCAGTATTAATGAGTCTTGCTTTTTGGCTTGCTGTGCGGTGAAATAGACCCATCGGCCATTGTTAGATATGTCAGCAGACTTCAGACTTTTCCAATCGTCGAACATATCTGGATGGAAGGCACGTTCATTTTGCGCTAAAAGCAGGCTTGTTAGAAATAGCAGGGAAATACTCGTAAATAGCTTTTTCATACGAAGTTCTTTAGTGCTCGATATAATTTTGGGAGCGGGAGTCCCATCACATTGTAAAAGCAACCCTTCATAGAGTCGATGGCAATGTAGCCGATCCATTCCTGGATCCCATAACTACCCGCCTTGTCGAAAGGTTGGTAACGATCAATGTAATAGTTGATCTCCTGATCTTCAAGCTTGTGAAATTGAACCAGGGTCTCATCTTTAAAGCAAAGGCTGCTACTTCCGGATCGAAGGCAAACGCCAGTGACCACCTTGTGCTCATTGGCAGATAGCGACTTTAACATATCAAAGGATTCAGCCTTTGAAGCTGGTTTATTCATGATCTTATCATTCAGGATCACCACGGTATCTGCAGTGATCAATATTTGCCGATCGCTTAATTCTTTTGGGTATTGTGCTGCTTTTTGGGCAGCCAAATATTCAGGGACTTCCTCTAATCTCATTTCTGGATCAAAGGATTCATCAGCATTGATCGGCTCGATTTTGAAGTTCAGATCCAGACCTTTGAGGAGATGCTGTCTTCTGGGTGATTGAGACCCGAGAATGAGATCATATTCTGAGAGCAGCTCAGCGATCATGCTACCAGCTCAGCTTTAAATAGATAATGATAGAGAAGGAAACTCCAAGTACAGTGAACAGTTTATTGAGCGTGCTGGCTCGCTTAAAGTCTTTTTTCTCACTTGCCCTTGAAGTGAGTATGATGCTACCTATTCCAAGAAGTACGAGTCCTCCTAAAAACAAAGTGCTTTGAAGGTCGGGGAAGTAGAACTGTTGAATGTAGATCAAGCCAATGATCACCAGGAGGGTAATGATATTGATGAGGTATTTACTTTTTCGAATGCCTATTTGAATAGGAATAGTGCGGCAATGGAAGGCTTTGTCTCCTTCGATGTCGATGATGTCTTTCGTGATCTCTCTTGCAAGCGTCACAAGCAATGCAAAACCGGAAAAGCTCAGGGTGTAAGCAATGAGGTTGATATTCAGTCCCTTGATGATTCTTCGGATCTCCATATGAGCTTCCCATTGAACCTTGTATTCTTTCACCAGCGCTACGATCTCGTACATGCCAACAGAAAGGGGAACCAATGCGATGCAAAGGGCTATGGCTAGATTACCCCAGAAAAAGAGGTATTTGAGTTCCGTTGAATAGTACCACAGGGTAATGGCCCAAAATACGTGAATGAAGAATAATTGCCAGGCTCCTACTTTTATTGACAAATAAAGTGAGAGAGCCAGCCCCAGCCCTGTGAGTACAAGGTGGGCCATCATTGCTACTCTTCGTTTGATGTGTCTTCCGACAATGATCTTCTCTGGCTTATTCACCCGGTCGATCTTCAGGTCAAAGTAATCGTTGATCAGGTTACCTGCGGCAGCAATAAGGACCGTTGATATGACAAGAAGTGCGATTTCCAGATTTCCTATTGCAGGAGTCAAAGAGATGATTCCCGCCAATTCCGTTTCCCTTGGGGCTTTAATGATGGGATCCAGCACAAAGAACTTTACAGCCAACTGGGTGTAAACGATGATCAGAAGGTTCAACCAACGCGAAGCTTTGATGAAAGCAATGATCGGATTCATTACCAAAAGAATTGTTTGAATTTGCGATCATCCACTACTGTGCTGAACCAACTTCCCTGAACCCTCATGGTCTTTTCAATGACATCCCTCACGCAACCCCTTCCTCCGGACTTATCAGAAACATAATCTGCAATAGCTTTTATCTCGTGATCAGCATCGGAGGGACAACAAGCTAAACCAGCATTTACCATGACCTGATAATCAGGGATGTCGTCTCCCATATACATGATCTCTTCCGGGTCAAGTTTGTGTTCTTTGATGTAGTTAGTATAGACCTCAAGTTTATTTTCTACAGAAAGGAAAACATCCTTTACGCCAAGTTTTTCAAGCCTTGTACGAGTTTCTTCTGAGCTTCCTCCGGTAATGATCGCAATGCGATAACCGCTTTTAATAGCCAACTGAAGGGCGTAACCATCCCGCACGTACATCTTCCGAACCTGTTCTCCCCCTGGGATCAATAGTACACTGCCATCGGTAAGCACGCCGTCTACGTCGAACATGAAGGTTTTGATCTTCTCAAATTTTTCCAGGTAGTGTTTAGTCATGATCCTTTCTGGCTTTGATGATGCTTTCAGAGAGAATTTGATAAACCTTCTGTTTATCTGGATCTCCCGATAGAGCAGAGAAATGCATGTTTAAGACTTCAAGGTCAACCCGACTTGCTGGTCCTGTTTGCACATCGGAAGGTAAGTTATCCATTACCTTTTCTGCCGTTTCTTTGATGAGTGGTCTCATCAGGTCAAAGTCAAGGTCTTCAGCTTCACATATCTCTTGTGAAATATGAAACAGGCGATTCACGAAATTATTAGCGAACACCGCAGCAAGATGATAGATCTTTCGTTGCTGGTGGTCTAAGTGTACAACCGTTCCTCCTACTTTTTTTCCGAGTTGGGACAGGCTTTCGTGGAGTCTCTCATCAGAGGCATTAACAAAAAACGGAAGTTCCTCCCAATTGATATTTCTACCCGATGTAAAGCTTTGGAAGGGATAGAATACCGCGTATGCGTCGCTATATCCCTTAAAGATGTTTGCGTCTAAACTTCCTGAGGTATGAGCCATGTTCACTCCACTCAATTTCCAATTCTTCAGCACCTCAAGGTAGGCATCATCCTTTAGGCTAAAAAGGTAAAGGTCAGCATCGGTTTTGAGGTATTCGAGGTGGTTTATGCCTTCGCAATTCAGCGCTTCTGCCAGCTTGTTTGCATGTCCAAGGTTTCTACTGTATACCTGAACGATCTCAATACCCTTGTCGTAGAGTGTTTTTCCGAGCTGTGTGGCCACATTCCCGGAACCTATGATGCTTATGCGTTTAATTTCTTCCAATTGGTTGATCGAATCCTGGTGAAAAGGGCGATAAATGTACCAATTATGAGTAAAACACAGCCCAACCAAAGTAGATTGATGTAGGGGAAAACAATTGCCTGCATCACAATGAAGTCTCTTTTCTTCTTTGGTTTTTCGGAGACCTTGAGTGTAACTGTTCCTGTTTCCGGGTCTAATTTTGCAAAGCCAAGCATAAGTCCAGTCTCCTCCAATGTGCCTGGAACTGTGATGGTATAGGTGCTGTCGCGAAGAACCAATATCGTATTTAGTTGGTGTTCTTTGGTGTTAAAATCGAAGACTCTGAATCTAGCGTTCACCGCAAGATCGTTTTCCTTCAAACCCTCAATGATCTCAGGCTGCTCAAGGCGGTATAAAGAATCAAAGTAGGCAATAGAATTCTCAAAAAAGAGGGTGTCTCCCAGTTGCACTTCTCGATCTTCCCGCTCCTTAAACTGCTCGTTATGTGGCTTTTGCTTCAGGATAGCATAGGTCACATGGGTATAAATGTCATGAGACAGGAAGTGTTTGGTATCGGGCTCAGGCACATTTCCCATTCTCGGATTGAGCTGAACAAATGGATAAAGACTAAAGGCAGACTCAAAACCCGATGAGTTTTCCTTCAGAAAAACAACCTGAAACTTGACGTTATTGCCCTCTTCTAGCTTCCCACTATAGGTGATATGATAGTTGCCCATCGGGAGCGTATCGCCCTTCATCAACAGGATATTTTCCCGATTATCCATGGTTTCACCCAATGAACTGATATCTATACCTGAGGTATTCACTGAGATCTTCGTGCTTTTAGCAGTTGAGATAAGCGCTCCGAGAAGGATCAGGCCAAAACCAATATGAGCAACACTGGCTCCGGCGAACTTGATCTTGCCTTTTAAGACGGTGATGAAGTAATTTAGATTCCCGGCCACAGCGAAAATACTCGCGAATAGCAATGCAATGTAGAAGGGATTCTTCATTTCAATGGCCATTCCAATGATGAATGTCAGGATGAGTGAACCCAAAAGGGCTCCAAAGATCTGCTTAAACAGTTTTTTGGCATCGGTTTTCTTGTACCGAAGGAATTGTCCGAATCCGATGATAAGCCCAATGACCACAGCAAAGGGTACTTGCCATGAGTTGTAGTGCTCGATTGGATCGGTGGGAGAGGCCAGTTTGGTCCCGAAGATCTTATTGATCACTGGAAGCGATGTGGTAAAGCTGATCTGGAATGCGGCGATCAGCAGCGTTAGCGCTCCAATGAACATCCAAAACTCGCGCGACCATAAAGACTCTTCTTGCTTATTTCTTGGTAATTGTTTGTGGTGTCTGATCAGTAAATAAGCCGATAGCAAGACGTAAAACAACAAGTAGATCAGCAGTTGTCCAGACATGCCCAGATCAGTGAATGCGTGTACTGAACTATCCCCTAATATTCCACTTCTTGTTAGAAATGTGGAATAGAGAATGAGTAAAAAGGTGATGAGGGTTAGAAAGAGTGCGCCAAATAGCGAGCTGCCTTTGTTCTTGTGGATCATCATGAGGTGTGCAGCTCCAACAAAGGTCAGCCAGGGCACCAGCGAGGCGTTCTCAACGGGATCCCATGCCCAGAATCCTCCAAAGCTAAGCGCTTCATATGCCCAGGCGCCACCCATTAAGATGCCTGTTCCGAGAACCATCACGCCAAAGAAGGCCCAGGGAAGTGCAGGTCTCATCCATGCGGTATATTCTTTCTTTACCAAACCTGCCACAGCAAAGGCAAATGGCACAAGTGTACTGGCAAAACCCAGGAATAGGGTAGGAGGGTGGATGGTCATCCAATAATTTTGAAGTAAAGGATTGAGGCCACGTCCATCCAATACCGTCAGGTAATCTGGATTCCTGAATATAGGAAGCGCTGCAAAATCGGGATGTTCTCTCAAGAGTACGGCAAAAGGATTGCTTCCCAACTTATAGTCGAGAATATAAACTCCCAGCAGCATTGAGCTTAGGAATATCTGAACTGAAGATACCGTAGCCATTACTGGGGCTTCCCACCTCCCAATGCGCTTGATCAGAAAAATGGAAAGGATCACATGCCAGAAGGTCCAGAGCAAGAAACTTCCTTCCTGTCCTTCCCAAAAACATGAAAAGATGTAGCGCAGTGGCATTTCGGAATTCGAATGTTGCCATACGTAGTGGTATTCGTACATCTGGTTGATCAGCATGTAGAACAGCGTGGCGATCATTCCAATGACTGAAACACCATGCACTAGAAATGATTGTCTTCCAAGTTTTAACCAGTGCTCCTCCGAGGTACGACTTGCCTTGATGTAGGCAAAACATGCTAAGCCGGCACTGATGAATGAAAGGATAACGAAGATGTTTCCTAAACTTCCAGGTAGGAGGTGTTCTCCCTCGTAAACTATATCCATATCAGGTATTACTTTGAGCTTCAGCGGTAGCTTGAGGAACCCCGTCGTCGTATTTAGAAGGACACTTCATCAGAATATCGCTTGCATGGAATTCTCCATTCACACTTTTACCGATAAGCACGATCTGCTCAGAGCGTTCAAAATCTTGCGGCTTGCTTTTATGTAGAAATACCTTGCGCTCGACCCCGTTGTTGTCTTCCATATAGAATGTGAAGAGATCTGGGTTCGTTTCCGGGTCGTAAATAGCTTCTTTATCCTTAATATGCTTTCCAACAACGTGAAACTCGGTCTCTGGATTCGCATCAACCTCAGAAAAGTCGGCATAGGTACTTGAGTCTGACAAAGAGCTCACCATAGCTCCTATTGCCAGTGCAATGATTATGATTCCTGCGATGTACGTTTTTTTCATTCCTTCTCTTTATTCTCCAATTTAGAGATCTTGCGATCCAGGTTGATCATGTAGATCACTAAACCTAAAAAAATGATCATCAATACTCCGACAACCACGTAGATCTTACCGTTGGATCTCATCAGATCTGCCATTGCCACATCATCTTGAGCAAAGGCACCAACTGTGATCAATAAACACATTAAAAGGCTTAAGAGTTTCTTCATTTTATTAACGGTCGCTTAGTTCGCTTAATTTACTCACCCTAACACTCAGATCTACCAACCACCAGCCAAAGAGAGTCCAACCTATTATGGCCGGATAGAACACCAGCCGCATGGTGTTATCGAGATCATATGTACTAAAAGCCGGATTTCCTCCATTTCCCGGATGCAATGAATCGGTCGTTCTTGGAAGTATCACCAAAAAGACAAGGAGCAAGACAAATGCAAAGATGTTATACACTGCTGCAACTCGTGGTTTTTTGTTTTCCTCTTCTATACTGTTTCTTAGAATGAGATAGGCAAGGTATATGAGCAAGGTTACCGCCGCGCCATTCAATTTTGGGTCGTTTACCCAAAAAGCTCCCCAGGTGAAGTTGGCCCACAATGAACCGGTTACGATTCCCAGAATGCCTAATAGGATTCCAACATATGCGCTGTGAAGGGCAAGTCGGTCGTATTTTAGCTCTCCTGTTGCCAGAAATCGAATGCTCGATACAAAGGAGGCGAGCAGAATGAGCATCATGCTGAACCACATGGTGACATGAAAGTAAAGATTGCGGATGGTCTCATTGAGGATCGGCAGTCTTGGAACTTCGATCAATAGCCCTCCAACGATCGCATAGGAGACCAAAAAAACTGCGATTATTTTCCACCAAACCCCTTTCAAAATGACCCCTTTTTTAGTCGCGCCAAAGGTACGGAAATAATAGCAGCGCTAACACCAGGATGATCAAATCGAGCAGACCTGCGCTGAGTAGAAATTTACCGTAAACCGAGAAGTCTAAACCATCGATCGCTTGCTTGGATAAGCGCAGGGTGATCATCAATAAAGGAAGTATAACTGGAAATCCGAGTATCACACTCATAGATGCCGAATTCTTGGTGTGCATGGCAATGGCGTTGATGAGGGTGAGAATGCTGGAAAAGCCAATGCTCCCAATGATGGTGCTTGCAATGAACAAGCCCATGTTTTGAATGGGGTTCTCGAGGAACAAAGTGTAGAATACGATACATCCCAAACTCAGTATGCTGATGATGATGGCGTTGTAAATGACCCGGCTGAGAATAAAAGCCTCAGGGCTAACCAGACTGTGGATATAAAGCAAGCGTCCTCGACTGTCAGAGCTGAAGCTGCGGTTCACTCCATTCGCTGCAGCAAAGAGAATCACTAACCAGAACAGGGCGTTCCAGGTAGGAATATCTACCACGCGTTTAACGGATAGATAGACCACAAAAAGCGTAGAAAGTAAATAGATAAAGATACTTCCGAGCGCCGACTTCTGTTTCCACTCCAGTTGCCATTCGAGTCTAAAAAGCTGTTGAACTTCTCTGAACATTTGCATTTAATTAAGCACGAACAAGAATCGTACTTTTGCTGCAAATCTAAGAAGCTCTTTGATGAAGGCAGATATTCTTGCCATTGCGGCACATCCGGATGATATTGAATTGGCTTGTTCAGGTACCCTGGCAAAGCATGCTCAAAAAAAGCATAAAGTGGTATGCGTCGACCTAACAGAAGGGGAGTTGGGTACCCGAGGAACTCCTGAAATTCGTCTTCAGGAAGCTCAAGATTCGGCTGAAATATTAGGTCTTTCAGAACGAGTTAACCTCTCGCTGGCTGATGGGTTCTTTGAGAATGATACCGCACATCTCATCCCAATTGTTGAGCAGATCAGAAGGTATAAGCCAGAAATAATCTTAACAAACTCTCTGAGGGATAGACACCCAGACCATTCAAGGGCAGGGGATCTGGTGAGTCGTGCATCTTTTTTATCGGGATTAAGAAAGCTAGAAACAGAATTCGATGGGGAGCCTCAAAATGCATGGAGGCCGAAAGCGGTCTATCGTTTTATACAGGACCGATGGATCGAGCCAGACCTCATTGTTGATGTGAGTGAACAATGGGAAACGAAGATGAAGAGTGTGATGGCCTTCAAGTCACAATTCTATGACCCCAACTCAGCCGAACCGGCAAGTCCGATCAGTAGTAAAGAATTCCTCGATTTTCTGGAAGGAAGAGCAAGGGAGTTCGGCAGACTAATCGGAGTCGAATTCGCCGAAGGTTTTAATGTGGAGCGAAGTCCGGGGGTAGATAACCTTTTGAGTTTGAAATGAGAGCCATACTGATCCTTTTGCTTAGCCTAACAGGCTTCACTCTCTTCTCGCAGGAAAGGGGATTTAGGGCTTCCAGCTATTTTGTCGACCTGGGCAGCGCTGCTGTGGGTTCCGAAAAGGCCTTTGAATTTGAATTGAGGAATTATGAGCAAGATACCGCTTTTGTGAAGGCAGTTGAAACTTCTTGTCATTGTCTTAAAGTAAGTGATTATCCAGATCATGTTGCCCCTGGAGATACTGGGGTCGTTCGGGGGAGCTATAAGTCAGGGACCAGGGGAGAGCTACTCAAATATGTGATCGTTCACTCGCAGAGTGCTGATCCCTACCAGAAAATTGGGGTAAAGCTGAGATACAAATAGCTGTTATTTTTTTGTTAATGCAGGCTTTGGAATGCAGTTTGCTTAGTTACATTTGAATTCAAATCAAAACGTATTATGAAGAAGTTACTCTTATCATTAGCATTTATAGCAGCACTAGGATTTGTTGCAGGAGCGCAGCAAACTGTCGGGGGTGGACCCGAAATCGAATTTGAAAAAGAGGTTCACGACTTTGGAACACTTGATCAAGGAGGAGATGCCTCTACGGAATTCAAGTTTACCAATACTGGTATGGAGCCATTGATCATTAGCAATGCTAGAGGGTCTTGTGGATGTACTGTTCCAAGCTGGCCACGTCAACCGATCAAGCCAGGCGAGTCTTCATCGATCAAGGTAAGGTACGACAGCAATCGAATTGGTCCGATCAACAAATCTGTGACCATCACTTCAAATGCTGAGAATACGCCTACGAAGGTGATTCGAATCAAGGGGAACATCAAGCCAAAGGACAAAGCTCCAGCAGCAGTCCCTGTAAAGGAAGCATCACCAGGAGCTCCGGTGAATAAGTAAGGAGACTCCACTACGAAATCAAGAAACTCTCATGTTCCTAGAGAATGTGGGAGTTTTTTATTTTACTCCTTTGGGGAAAGCACTATTTTCGTCTTAAATTTTAAGCTTATGCCTTCAATTTCTAATAAAGGAAAGCAGATGCCGGAGTCTCCTATTAGGAAACTCGTACCTTATTCTGATGGTGCCAAGGAAAGAGGCGTTCATGTCTATCATTTGAACATTGGTCAGCCCGATATTAAATCACCAGAAGTGGCGCTTGATGCCATTCGCAATATAGACCTTGAAGTGGTTGAGTACAGTCAGAGTGCGGGGACTCCAAGCTACAGGGAAAAGCTCGCGGAGTACTATCAAAAATTAGGTCTTCATATTTCATCGGATAATGTGATGGTGACCACAGGTGGCTCAGAGGCGCTGCTTTTTGGGTTCATGTCTTGTTTGGACCCAGGCGATGAAGTGATCATCCCGGAACCCTTTTACGCCAATTACAATGGCTTCGCCACTGCTGCTGGGGTGAGAGTGATCCCTGTGATCTCCAGGATCGATAATGGCTTTGCATTGCCTGACCTTGATGAGGTAGAAGAAAAGATAAACAGCAAGACCAAAGCGATCCTGGTCTGCAACCCTGGAAACCCAACGGGTTACTTGTACACAGAAGAGGAGATCCAAAGAATTGCAGATTTTGCTCTGAAGTATGACCTTTTCGTTTTTGCAGACGAGGTGTACAGAGAGTTCTGCTATGATGGGGCCGTGCATCATTCGATCATGGAGGTTTCAGGTCTCGAGAATCATGCGATCATGGTTGATTCAGTATCCAAGCGCTACAGCATGTGCGGAGCGAGGGTTGGTTGCGTGGTCACCAGAAATGAAGAGGTCATGGAAACCATGCTCAAGTTTGCGCAATCAAGATTGAGTCCACCAGCTTTTGGTCAGATCGCTGGTGAGGCAGCCTTAGATACCCCGAAAGAGTATTTCGAAAATGTAACTGAGGAATACACGCGTCGACGCGATATCATGGTTGAAGGACTGAATAGTATACCCGGGGTGATCTGTCCGAAACCCATGGGTGCATTCTACTGTGTTGCCCAGCTTCCAGTGGATGATGCTGAGGAGTTTTGCCAATGGATGCTTGAGTATTTCGATTATGAAGGGCAAACCATAATGATGGCCCCAGCGAATGGTTTTTACTCTGAGCCGACCATGGGAATCAATCAGGTAAGACTGGCCTATGTTCTGAATGAGGATGATCTGCACAAGGCACTTGAATGTTTGAAGCATGGTCTGGAAGAATACCAACATAATGCTGAATTAAAAGCGGAAACAGTCTAAAAAGGCAGTACTAAATTTCTAATTTTGACCCCCAAATTTGACTAAATGAGTACACTCGATAAAGTAGAAAGATTACTTGGAGATAAAGCGCAGAGCTTACTGAATCACAAATGCCAAACCATTGGAAAGGACATGCTTCATGCGCCTTCAGAGCATTTCGTGGATGACTCATTTGTTCAATCAAACCGAAGTCCTCAGGTCTTGAGAAACCTACAGAATCTCTATGATCACGGAAGAATCGGCGGAAGTGGGTATCTGTCCATTTTACCTGTGGATCAGGGAATAGAACATTCAGCTGGTGCCTCTTTCGCTCCAAATCCGATCTATTTTGATCCAGAGAACATCATCAAATTGGCGATCGAGTCGGGTTGCAATGGGGTGGCTTCCACCTTTGGTGTGCTTGCAGCCAATTCCAGAAAATACGCGCACAAGATCCCTTTCATCGTAAAACTCAATCACAATGAATTCCTGAGCTACCCGGGCTCTTACAATCAGATCATGTTTGGGTCAGTTGATGATGCATGGGAGCTAGGTGCAGCAGCAGTTGGAGCAACGATTTATTTTGGGTCTGAAGAGTCAGAAAGACAGATACAGGAAGTGGCTCAGGCTTTTGAGCGAGCGCATGAGCTCGGAATGGCGACAATACTCTGGTGTTACACGCGTAATAATGCATTCAAAAAAGATGGTGTGGATTATCATACTGCGGCAGATCTTACCTCACAGGCCAATCACCTGGGCGTGACCATTCAGGCTGATATCATCAAGCAGAAGATGCCAACGAACAACGGCGGATATACGGCCATTAATTTTGGTAAGACACATGATAAGGTATATAGCGAACTCACTACCGATCATCCAATAGACCTCACACGCTATCAGGTGGCCAACTGTTACATGGGCCGCATTGGCTTGATCAACTCAGGTGGAGCTTCTACAGGAGACTCAGACCTGGCTGATGCCGTAGAGACCGCTGTGGTCAATAAAAGAGCTGGAGGACATGGGCTCATTTTGGGAAGAAAAGCATTCCAGAGACCTATGGATGAAGGAATTGAATTGATCCAGTCTGTGCAGGATGTTTATCTTGAAGACCAGATCGATCTCGCATAAAAGCACACACTATGGCTTGGTTTAAAAGAGAAAAGAAAGGTATAACAACTCCAACTACTCAAAAGAAGGAGACCCCAGAAGGACTATGGTATAAAACCCCTACTGGGAAGATCATTGAAACGAATGAGTTAAGGGAGAACCTTTATGTTAGTCCGGAGGACGATTATCACGTTCGCATTGGTTCAGAAGAATACTTCCAGGTCTTGTTTGATGATTCAAAGTACACTGAGATCAATAAAGGAATGCGCGCATCTGATCCCTTGAAATTTGAGGATACCAAAAAGTATGTTGACCGACTCAAGAGTTCTCAGGAAAAAACGGGTTTAAAGGACGCTATCAGAACAGCACATGGAAAGTTGGATGGGCACGCATTGATGATTGCATGTATGGACTTCTCTTTTATTGGCGGTTCAATGGGGGCTGTTGTAGGAGAAAAGATCTCATTGGCGATCGACTACTGCATCAAACATGAAACACCCTTGATGATCATTTCTAAATCGGGTGGAGCCAGAATGATGGAAGCTGGATTTTCGTTGATGCAAATGGCAAAGACTTCAGCCAAGCTTTCATTGCTGGCAGAAAAGAAGATCCCTTATATCTCATTGCTAACAGATCCTACCACGGGTGGAGTGACGGCCTCATATGCCATGTTGGGAGACGTGAATATTGCAGAACCAAAAGCTTTGATCGGGTTCGCAGGTCCGCGGGTGATCAAGGAAACAATAGGAAAGGATCTACCGGAGGGATTCCAAACTTCAGAGTTCTTACTGGAACATGGATTCCTGGATTTTATCGTTCACAGAAAGGAAATGAAGGAGAAACTTTCACTCCTGCTCAATTTGTTTAAGAACTAGGTATTTGCATTTAAAATATTAGCTTACCTTTGCCGCCTTAATAAATTAGGAGTAATAAGTAAGTAAAGAAGATGTCGTTAAGCACAGAAGAGAAAAAAGAGATTTTCAAGGAGCACGGTAAGTCTGAATCAGACACTGGAACTTCAGAAGCACAAATCGCTCTTTTTACGACGCGTATCAATCATTTGACTGATCACCTTAAGCGAAATAGAAAAGATTTCGCTACACAACGTTCTCTTATTGCCATGGTTGGTAAAAGGAGAAAGCTGCTCAATTATCTTAAAGATAAAGAGATTGGGCGTTACAGAGCGATCATTAAGAAGCTGAATCTCAGAAAGTAATTATTTAAAAAGGCAACATGGTTTGCCTTTTTTTTTGCTTCCTATCTGCTAAGCGTACAAGCAATTTAATTCATGAAAAAAGTAGTAAACAAAGCCATTAAGATTGGCTCACAAGAAATTATTGTAGAAACCGGTAAACTCGCCACTCAGGCGCACGGTTCAGTAGTTGTTAAAGCTGGAGGCACAATGCTTTTGGCAACAGTTGTATCTAATAAAGAAGGAGATCCAAATGCTCCATTCTTTCCACTTACCGTGGACTATAGAGAGAAATATGCCGCTGCGGGTCGATTCCCGGGTGGCTTTATGAAGCGTGAAGCGCGCCCATCTGAATCTGAGATCCTCGTATCCAGATTGGTTGATAGAGCACTTCGCCCAATGTTCCCAGACGGATATAAGAATGAAACTCAGGTCTTGATATCATTAATCTCTTCAGATCCTGAGACCATGCCTGATTCACTGGCCTGTTTTGCTGCAGCAGCAGCGATCTCGGTTTCAGATATTCCATTTGCCGAGCCCATCTCAGAAGTGAGAGTAGCCAGGATCAATGGAAATTTTGTGGTTAACCCTGCAAAGTCTGATCTCGAAATGGCCGACATTGATCTTATGGTGGCCGCCACCGAAAAGAACATCGTCATGGTGGAAGGCGAAATGAATGAGGTTTCTGAGCAGGAAATGGTGGAAGGCATCAAAGTTGCACATGACGCCATCAAGGAACAGTGTAAGCTTCAAAGCGAACTGGGTAAAGAGGTCCTCGGTGACACACCTAAGCGTGAATGGGCCAAGCCAGAAGTGGATGAAGATCTATTAAAGCAAGTGAAAGATGCTTGCTATGAAGCTTGTGCAAGCATTGCCAGAAAAGCAAGTGAGAAGAATGAAAGGTCTGAGGCATTCACTCAACTACTTGAAGAATTTAAGTCTAAGTTCTCGGAAGAGGAATTAGAAGAAAAAGGAAGACAGATCAGCGAATACTTTGGTAAAGTGAAAAAAGAAGCAGTTCGCCGCGTGGTCCTTGATGAGTCCGTTCGTTTGGATGGACGTAAGACCGATGAGGTGAGACCGATCTGGTGTGAAGTGGATTATCTTCCAATGGCACACGGTTCAAGTATCTTCACAAGAGGTGAAACTCAGTCGCTGACTACCATCACCCTCGGAAATAAAATGGACGAGCAAATGATCGATGGAGCTTTTCATCAGGGATCTGAGCGTATTTTGCTTCACTATAACTTCCCTCCATTCTGTACAGGTGAAGTGAAGAGAATGTTTGGTACATCCCGAAGAGAGGTTGGTCATGGTAACCTTGCCTTAAGAGCACTTAAGCCGATCATTCCTGGAATGGATGAAGGAAACCCTTACACCTTGAGAATTGTGTCAGATGTACTTGAGTCGAATGGATCATCTTCAATGGCTACAGTTTGCGCTGGTTCAATGGCCTTGATGGATGCAGGAATCAAAATGAAGAAGCCAGTTTCAGGTATCGCTATGGGGCTCATCATGGATGAGCAGGGAAAGTATGCTGTACTATCTGATATCCTGGGAGATGAAGATCACCTCGGAGACATGGACTTTAAAGTAACAGGAACGGATGAAGGGATCACTGCCTGCCAGATGGATATCAAGGTTGACGGACTTCCTTACGAAGTATTGACTGAAGCACTTGATCAGGCAAAAAGAGGACGTTTACATATTCTAGGTGAAATGGCGAAAGCGATCGCAGAACCTAGAGCCGACTTGAAACCTCATGCTCCAAGAATTGAGACCTTATTCATTGATAAGGAATTCATTGGTGCGGTGATCGGACCAGGTGGAAAGATCATTCAGGAAATTCAGGAAGAAAGTGGTGCTAACGTAACCATTGATGAAGTAGACAATAAAGGAGTAGTGGAGATCATGTCTGACGACCTGGCTTCTATCGAAAAAGCGCTATCCAGAATCAAAGGTATCGTTGCAAAACCAGAGGTAGGTGAGATCTACAAAGGAAAAGTGAAGAACATCACCTCTTTTGGTGCATTCATCGAAATCCTTCCGAACAAGGATGGACTACTTCACATCTCAGAAATTGACCACAAAAGAGTCAATAACGTAGAGGATGTGCTGAAAGAAGGGCAAGAGCTTGAGGTGAAATTGATCGCAGTTGATCAAAAAACTGGCAAGCTGAAGCTTTCCCGCAAAGTACTTCTACCCAAACCTGAAGAGGCATAGTTGCGTATAAGATTGGGAGGGGTCACTCAGGACCCCATCCAATTAAGATATGCGTCAACTAAAAATTACCAAGCAAATTACGAATAGGGAAGTCGCTTCCCTGGATAAGTATTTAACGGAAATTGCGAAGCTCGACCTCATCAATGCAGAGGAAGAAGTAGAGCTTGCTAAACGCATCAAACAAGGCGATCAGGTCGCTCTGGAGCGTTTAACCAAGGCAAATCTGCGCTTTGTGGTATCCGTTGCCAAGCAATATCAGAATCAGGGCCTAACACTTCCCGATCTGATCAATGAAGGTAATTTGGGATTGATCAAAGCCGCGCAGCGTTTTGATGAGACCCGCGGATTTAAGTTCATTTCTTATGCCGTTTGGTGGATTCGACAATCCATTTTACAGGCTTTAGCAGAGCAATCCAGAATCGTTAGGCTACCGCTTAATAAAATTGGAACGATCTCCAAAGTGAAGAAGGCCTTTGCAAAACTTGAGCAGGAGTTGGAGCGTCCGCCAAAAGCTGAAGAGATCGCCGCGGAATTGGAGATCACCTTAAAAGAGGTCAAGTATTCTTTAAGGAACAGTGGAAAGCATGTCTCTATGGATGCACCCTTGCCAGGAGGAGATAGTGATGATCGAAACCTTTACGACGTGGTGGCAGAAAACGATGAGCCGTCTCCAGAAAACGGCCTTTTGAGGGATTCTTTGAGAAGAGAGATTCAACGCAGCCTTTCAATGCTTTCCCAAAGAGAAAGAGAGATCATCAATCTTTTTTATGGTCTATCCACCAAACATCCCCTGACCCTGGATGAGATAGGGGAGAAATTTGGGTTGACGCGCGAAAGGGTTCGTCAGATCAAGGAAAGATCGATCCGCAGACTGCGAAAAACCTCTCGAAGCAATTTACTGAAGCAATATTTGGGATAAGCACGGGCAAGATCATACTTTTGCTGTATGAATGTTGTGATCGCCCCTTCTGTACTTTCAGCTGATTTTGGAAACCTTGCCAGAGATTGTGAAATGATCAATCGCTCTGAGGCCGATTGGTTTCATGTAGACGTAATGGATGGGGTATTTGTACCCAACATCTCATTCGGTATGCCAGTGATCAAACACATTAACAAGCATGCTACCAAGCTATTGGATGTGCATCTTATGATCGTGCAGCCCGAACGGTACATTAAAGACTTTAAAGCAGTTGGTGCCGATATTTTAACGGTGCATTACGAGGCCTGCACTCATTTGCACCGAACGATACAGGAGATTAAGGCTGAAGGAATGAAAGCAGGCGTATCGCTGAATCCGCACACCCCTGTTTCTGTTTTGGAAGATATCATCGCCGATATCGATCTTGTTTTGATCATGAGTGTGAATCCGGGTTTTGGCGGACAAAGCTTTATTGAGAATGCCTATAAAAAGGTAAGTGAATGTAAGGCGCTAGCTGATAAGTACAACCCAGAACTTTATATTGAAGTAGACGGAGGAGTTAACGATCAAAATGCGCCGAAACTGGTCGAAGCAGGTGCTAATGCGCTTGTAGCGGGAAGTTTTATTTTCAAGTCTGAAGACCCTGAAACTACGATCAGCAAGCTCAAGAATTCCTGATCAGGAATTCACCCAATCTTCAAGATACTTATACCGTTTTGTTAGTTTGCCGTTTTCAGCAATGGTGGCGCGCTTCAGAATTTCGTCCTGGTCGTCATTAAACAAGGCGGGTAACACTTCCTGAATAAGGTCTGATCCAAACTCCTCTGATGAATCGCGCGGCAGTTCACAGGGAAGATTATCTACCGCCATTACCGTAATGGCATCTTCACGGTCGAAATCAACCTCTTTTTCTGCTTTTGGCTCATATCCATAGAGTGGATCCGCGATGGTTGTTGGGCGAATGGTGCTTGCCACCGGACCATCAATGTCGCATGAGATATCGGCCACTGTTTTGATATTAAAGGAATCTTGTTTTGCGTCTTCTCTGCTAAAGATGAAGGGAGACCCACTTTTCCAAAAGTGGCAGGCGACATAAATATCGGCCACTTCGGCAAATTGCATAAAGTCACTTTCATAGATCTCTGGCTTTTCAAAGAACTCCTTCATGGTTCCTGTGCTGCCATCCTTTCGTTTGTTGTAATCTACAACGCCTAGTTGCGTGAAAACAGGATGATTAAAATCCTTTTCGACAAAATCTTGAGGTTTGACTTGTTCAATGTTGATCTTTTCGAGGATCTCCAAAGCTCCTCCAGCTACACGGCCTCTTCCTGTGATCACCAGTTTTACAGCCGCTAAGTTCACTTTGAGCAGTTCATGTTCCATTTCCATTCGGTCTTCACATTCGAAGGCTCTTTTGAGCTCAAATCGTCCCGTTCTTTGTCCATATGCATAAAGAGCATTATAACAGCCCACAAGACCCGCATAACGTCCGAATGCAACCAATCGCGCACCATTTTCATCGGTCAGGCACTCATAGTCGATAAGCCGAATCTTTTTGTCGAGTATACTTTGAAGCAGTTTTTTGTTGTATTCCTGTTTTTTGATCGTGTGGGAGAAGAAGAAGTAGGTTTTATTCTCCATTAGGTGATCAATGGGTACTTCCTTAACTCCAAAAAGAACTTCGCGATCGCTCAGATCCTTGCTCAGTTTCACTCCGGCTTTCTTATACTCTTCATTCCGAAAGCGACGTATACCGCTTTTTTCAACCAGTAGATCAATATTTGGACTCGCCTTTAGCTTGGCGCACTGTTCCGGTGAGAATGCGACCCTTTCGTCGGGTGGATCTTTTCTTTCTGTTATGATTCCGATCTTCAACATGCTTAAAGCTTGTTAAGTTCCAAACATAGTGATATTGTTCTAGTATCTTTGCTTTTCGTTCTTTAAGAAATGGGGCCGACCGGTTTCGACAGCAAGATGAAGGTCTCTGTAAGCAAGTCGGGCGTGGAGTGCAGCTCGTTAAAAAAGTGCTTCAAGCTATAACTGGCGAAAATAACTACGCTCTCGCAGCTTAATCACAACTCAGTTGGATTAGCCTAATTCCTTCATAAGATGGAGGAACGAGACGTCTCAGGATCTGGGTTGGTCACTTCCAGGTTCACTTGAGGCGCAGACAAAGTGATCTAGTGCTTTTAGCATCTCGATAGAAGTGCGAAGCTTTAGAGAATAAGCATCAGTATTGGTTGTTTCCTGCCGGTCTGATGTCGAAAATGAATAGGAAACTAAACTTGTAGAAAGCTTTGGTTTTCCTTGTTTGGACGAGGGTTCGAATCCCTCCGGCTCCACAGAAACAGAGCCCCTTCCACCAAATGGAAGGGGCTTTTTCGTTTTAGGTGGGCAGAAAGCTTGCTATCTTGCCAACCAAAAACGAATGCCTTTATTGCAGAGCAATAGGGCTCTGTTTCTATGAGCCCCCACTATCACGCCCGAGCGCAGGGAGGGCGTAATCCCTCCACACTCACACTCACACTCACACTCCAACTCACACGGAGAATTCCCTCTACTATCATACTCGAGCGAAGCGAGAGGATGATCCCTCCACACTCACACTCCAATTCAAACTCAGAAATCCTAGCTTCTGCGCGATTTAATCGCGCACAAGCTTATCTGGTTTACTAATAAGTCGTCGTCATATCACTGTCCACGCAGATGATAAAATCGGCCAGAAATTTGTTCTCTTCCTTGAGCTTGCTGATATCTTCCTGAGATACGGTGCTGATGCTGACATAATTCAGCTCAGGCTTGCTTTGCTTCAGATACCACATGATGCCCTCATATTCATTGGAGTGGTAGGCTCCGTTGTAGTGGATGAATAGATCAGCATCATTGTAATTTTTAAGGATAAAGTGAGCCATGGTAGCGTCTTTTGAAGCCTGTGCCATCACTAACTTTGGTGAACCATGATCACCCATCATAGTTAAGATGTTCTTGTAAGTCTTCAGTTCTGGATCAAATGGTATTGGTAATGGTGCGATCCACTGTTTTTCCATATCGGGAAGAGAGTCGAGCCCCTCAAAACCTTTTTTGAAGACGATGCGGGCATTTCGTCTCGGAATATTGCTTGCAATGAATTTCAGGTCATTCTCTTTAGCAAAATCGACCAGCGGAGCGTAATCGGTTTTATAATTTGGCCAGAGTCTGGCTAATGTATCCAGCGCCTTTTGGGTGATCTCTCCTTTAAGGTATTTATCTAAAACTTCCTGGTTATCCGCTTCCATCATTTCAGCGCCTAAGATCAAGGATCGTTTTTGGTGAAGATCGCTGGTAAGCTCATATTGAAGCCAATGGGCAATGGGGTTGTTGTGTAGTTCACCAAAAAGCAGAATGTCATTCTCGGCGACGGTCTTGAGCATTTTCTTGTAGCTCACTTTTTTTCCTTTTGCGTTGAAGATCTGATAGGCAGACTTTTGGCTATGTGCCTGGATGGAGAAAAGGCAAATAAGAATGAATATTAATTGTTTCATAGGTTTTTTTGACTCAAATTATCTCCGAAAATTACTCAAAAGATCGAGCTCTATGAGTGTCGCTTGAATGAAGCGAACTAAAACATCTAATTCAATGAATAGCATTTAGCTGCACCTCCAGGCTTATTCACCTTTTGATGATCTCGACTAATTAAAGGCATTTTATAGGCCGAAGCTCAAAGATTTACTTAGAATATACCTGTACCATAAGCATAGGTGCCGCACACAGCCCTGGTTGTTCTATTCTTTTCATGATCGATATCATAGTTTATCACCCTCATTTAAATGAACTTCGGAGTATGGCGTCTCCAGACAAAGAAGAAGGCTAGATGTATAAACAAACCAAATACTGAAAACATGAAAAATCGATTACTCTTATTAATACTTGCAGGCTTTCTCACATTGATGGCCAATGCTCAATATACGCTGAGCCCCAATGATGTGGTCTTTGATACGCTCACAGGTAGCATTACCGCGTATACACTAGATTCTACAGACATTGTCATTCCCGATTCATTAATGGTCAATGGAACTCAGTGGGCAGTTCTTAAAATAGGATCAAATGCGTTTATGGGAAAGAGTTTAAAAAATGTGCGTTTTCCATCAGTCTTGCAGTCTATAGGAAATGATGCTTTTTCTTTCAATCAGATCGATACCCTTAGGATTCCAGATGGCGTAACGGAAATACGTAGCAGTGCCTTTCGTTTATGTGGCATCGTGAGCGTGAAGCTGCCCAGTAAACTCAGCTATTTGGGGGGATCTTCATTCAGGCTTAACCAAATCAGCAGCATTGAGTTCCCCGATAGTTTAAAGCATATCCGCTACCATACATTTTATGGAAACAAGATCTCAAACCTGGTGATTCCTGAAGGGGTGGAGCAGATCGACAACTTTGCTTTTTTTGGGAATAAGATCAGCAATTTGACCATTGCCCGGAGCGTTAACAAGATTGAGGGAGGCGCCTTTAATTCAAATCGCATTGATAGCCTAAATGGCATTCCATCTGATGGGATTATTTATGCCCGAAAAGCAGATGGAAGTGATGATAGCACCACCATCGTTTCCTATGGTGGGCCATCGAAAAACATAAACTTCATTCCAGCACATGTTAAGGTTATTGGATACAGTGCCTTTGAAAAAGATAGCTTGACCAGCGTCAATATTCCAGGTACGGTTGACTTAATACAGAGTAGTGCATTTAGCGACAATGAATTAACTAGTCTGGTACTGCCAAATTCGATCAAAACCCTGGAGCCTCATGTTTTTAGTAGCAATAAACTGACTTCAGTAGTTTTTGGTAATCAGTTAGAAGTTATTTCTGAGGGTGCTTTTTCGAGCAATGAATTGAGCGATGTTCGGCTCCCAAATAGTGTAGAATATATAGGGTCATCTGCCTTCGTTTTCAATAATCTCACAAACCTTACTTTGTCTAGTAGCCTCACAGAAATAGGGGAGATGGCTTTTTGGAACAACTCTCTAACAAATGTGAGTATTCCAAATAAGGTGCAATTGATTGGTGAATATGCCTTTGCAGACAATTCTTTGACCAGTATTGCTTTGCCAACGGATGTCCAAAAAGAAGGACACAAATTCATCGAGTGGAAGGATAGCGACAGCAATGTGGTCACTTCTATATCAGATTTTAGCAAGGCATACATTGGGCAGTTTGCTATAAACGGTTTTGTGGTTTCTGGGATAGTAAATAGTCATGGCCATCAAGACATAAGCATAAGAGTGACTGGGGAAATTCAGAGAAATGTGGAGGTCGACTTTTTCGATGGAAGCTTCAGCTTTGCCGTAGATTCAGGTCGAAATATCTTCGTCTCTCCCACTCATCCTACGAGAAACTTTAAACCTTATGGAGTTTCGTTGATAAACATTCAGTCGGATACGAGCCTTAGCTTCTATGCCCAATACGAACTTTCAGGAAGTATTTTTGGGGCAAATGACGTCACAGTTTCACTTTTAGGAGATAGTACTGATAGCCAGAATGTCAGTTCCGATAGTGGTTCTTTTAGTTTTGAGGTCAACTATATGCAGCAAGTGATCATAAGACCGACAAAGCCAGGAAAATCTTTCAGTCCTTCGGAGTACAACCTGGGAACGATCAGTAGCGATAGAGATGATCTTGATTTCATAGCTGGTCCTATTAGCTCCCTGAAGGAAAAAGCGCCAACCGAAGTAAGGATCTACCCAAACCCAGTCAATGCCAAGTTGACTGTAGAAGGCGAAGAACTCCAAAGGGTCGAAGTGCTCACACTCAATGGGGTGCTCATAGCTTCCAAAGAATTCCTTGACACCTCCAGCGTGAATATTGACCTGACCGATAAAGATCAGGGGATCTTGCTCCTTAAACTGACAGACAAGAACGGGCTTGTTTCTTATGAAAGATTGGTGAAGAATTGATGGAAAAGCTACAATACTTACTCAACAGCCAGCTACATAAATGATACGAGCAGTTTGTTTCACATCCCTTCTAGTGCTTTTGTTCTCATGCAAAAAAGACAAGCTGGAAGGAGATGCAGCTATGCTTCTGGGAAAATGGAATTGGACAAGTTCAACACTTGTATCTAATTATTGTGATCCCGATTCAAGCTGGATTAGAAAAATTGATTCAGAATCAAATGAAGCCTCAAACTATTCACTTGAATTCCTTGAAAAGGGCAAGGTCATATTCAGACATAATGGGGGAAAGGTCTGGAATAACCGGCTTGTTTTTGAATCTATCGAAGCGCTGAATGATTCTCTTTACACTCATAAGTTTATCATTCACCTGAATAATCGTTCAGATGAACCTATGATCATTTGGCTTGGTCAGGATCATTTGATGATGCATGACTATCCCAAGGATACCGACCAGGAATGTGAAGAGATGTTTAATCACTTTGTAAGAGCATGACCTTAGGTGTCAGCACTAACCATAGGCTCAAGCATGACCAAAGTCACACTATTAAGCTCATAATTTATTTACATTTGAATCAATGCGTTGGATAGCAGTCATATTATTAAGCTTGAGTTTTGGCATCACGCTGCAAAACACCTGGGTTTCGGTGGACTTCTTGAGTAATCAGGACTATATCGTTGAAGAGCTTTGTGAAAATAAAGACAAGCCCGAGATGAATTGTGAAGGTAGATGTTACCTCAAGAAGCGTATGACTTTACTTCTGGATAAAGTAAAAGGTCTGAGTCCGGAAGAAACAAGCCCAACAAACATGGCTTTTATGTTCTACTTTGTGGAGGACATAAATTCAACGGATGCTAAGGCCGATCCTGAGGTCAGTTGTGGAGCTTGCCGCACTGTTGATCAGCTGCATGATGCGCATATTGAACTGGCTACTCCGCCTCCGAGGTTTATGTGAAAACTACTCCTAACCTTAATTCAATATTCACATAAATAAACCTTGAAAGAACACAAAAATGAAAACACTTATTAATAAAATAGGAATGTTAAGCCTGCTTGTTGCAGTAGGTTTAATAGGAGTTAGCAGCTTAAGCTCCTGTAAAAAAGAAGGCTGTACAGATCCAAAAGCCACCAACTTTGATGAAAAAGCAAAGAAGGATGATGGTACTTGCGATTATGATACCGTCGTGATCGTTACACCAACACTGGATGGTTTAACTAAGGTAGCAGACCTTGAGCTCGATGATGCAGATGCAGATGTTGCGCTATACGCGAGTGGTGAGCTGGTTACTGGTTACAATACTTTGTATCTCGCAGCCACCGACCCTGTAACAGGAGGAGTACTTGAGAATGTAAGCTTTGAAGTCACACCCATGATGGATATGGATGCCGGACATTCACACACTACACCAGTAATGAATGATATGTTGGCTTCCGCAGACGATAAGGGTCTGTATAAGATCAGTGTATTCTTTGTGATGTCATCCATGGGAGGTCAATGGCGTCTTGAAATTGATCTCGATAACAAGGATGCCTCCAAGCAAGCGAGTGCAAGTCTGAACATCGAAGTAAAAGAACCAAGTGATCGCATCAGTGGAAACTTCATGGCGATGGATGACAGCACGAATCTTTTTGTCTGCTGGATGATGGATGAAGACCCAATCGTTGGAATGAACGACTTTAAATTGGCTGTCTTCAAGAGAGAAAGTATGATGAGTTTTGTTCCATTGGACGGACTTAGCATTGCCATTGAGCCTGAAATGCCTACCATGGGACATGGTTCACCAGGGAATGAGAATCCTGCGGGAATTGGAAATGGTCAGTATGAAGGTAAAGTGAACTTCACCATGACCGGCTATTGGAAGGTCAATATCGACTTTAGTCGAGGAGGTTCTGCAATTAGCAGCGATTTTTACCTTGATTACACCCTTTAAGGAATTCGAACAAGGACCACTCGGATATCTTCGTATCCAGAATTGAAAGAATACAAGGTGTTTAATTTAAGTTCCATGGCTTTTGGCTCTGGCATGAGGTAAAATTGTCCGGGTCGAAAGTCATAGGATCTTTTTATTACCTCCTCTTTTTCTCGTTCGAAATAGAAAGCATAATTCTCTGATAGTGGTGTATAAGGCCAAACCACCAGTTCTCCTCCTTCGCTTTTCTCCAGAATATTTAATGCATGCCTTTTTTGCTGGACTCGCTCTCCCATTTCATGGTCTACACGGTAGGGGATAACCAGAAGATCAAATGCAAGCCGAAAAAGGATCAAAAGTGAGAAGGCAAATGGCAAAACCGGAATAAAGTTTCTGAGGTTCATGATGAGCAAGGATAAAATGATCATCACGAGTATGGGGATGATAAAGGCATAAAAAGGAACGACCCGTAGATCAAAGAAAAAAGGAGCCAGGATAAGTCCTAAACTCATTAAAACTCCCATTATGGGCCAAAAGGTCTTGTGGATGCTGGTTTGCCAGTGGAGTATGCCTTGTGTTTTTAGGACGTAAAAGGTCAAAATAAATGGCATGGGGTAAAGCATAAATAGATATCGCGGATAGTAACCAGGAGATAGCCAATAGGGGATGAGGTTCACCACAAAAATGACAAGTGTAAAATGAATGAATGGCTCAGATTTCAGCCCTTTTAAAATGCCTTTCTTGAAAAGAAATATGAGGAAAAGGGAGCTTGGAAAGAGGTGGAATAAATTTTCAAATGGAAAAAGAATGAGCTGAGAAAGCAGGTCATAAATAGAGTGATGTAGGGGTGTTCTTTCCGTACTTTGACTGATCAGACGGTCGATGTAAAGACCCTCCTCTCCCGACAGGGAGTACAAAAAGAAGTAGGAACCTGCGATAAGCACCGCGCAGATGATACCGATCAGGTGTTGCCAGCGAAAAAGCTGTTTTAGCTCTTTTTGCACAAAAAACCAGCTTAACAAAGTGAGCGCTTGAAAAGCGATGGAGGGCAGACCTTTCATTAGAATTCCCAGGGACATCAATACGTAGGAGACCAGAAATAATTTTAGCCAGGAGCGACTTTTATAGAAGAAATAGATCGCGTAGATCTGAGCAAAAGTGATCAGGGAGAAGAATAGGTCGATATGTCCGAGCATGGAATCCCTCGTTAGTAAACGACCACTGAGCATAAAGGCAAGTGCCGCATACAGGGCAAATGTTTTTCCCAGAGATTGCCGTGCGAAGGCATAGATCAAGTAAGTCAAACCAAAAAGCGAGAGCACCGAAGGCAGCCTGAAAACAAATTCAGAATACCCAAAAAGCCACATGAATGCGCTCAGGATCCAGTTATAAAGCGGAGTCTTGTAATAGTAAGCTTCTCCCCATAAAGTGGGTTGAAGATAATCTCCGCTCAAGATCATTTCCATGCTTACCGTGGCTCGAATACCCTCATCGGCATAAAGTGGCATGTGTCCGAGCATGAGCAGATGAACCACAACAGCCGAAACCAGCAATATGAGTGCATGTAGCTTTTGATTTGATTCACAGTCTACAGATTTAAGGCCCTTGAGCATCAGAACAAAACTACGCTTCGGATCAGAAGTAACAATAGCACATTTTAATTGCCTCTCATCACGAATCGCTTAAGAATATTTTTACGATAAAGCAACCTGGGTAATATTCGCTTGTCTCAAAGATAACTTGCAATAAATAAAGGAGATAAGTTGAAGTGCTAATCTTGTTTACAATTTGACAGAAGTGCTTCAATCCAGTATCGAACATACACACAACTACCGGCAACCCAAGCCGTCTTCTATCCATTGGAAGGAACACCTGGAGGCGTTTTTCGATAAAATCTATATCGCTCAACTAAGAGCGCAGTTCTACGGACGCTCTGCATTTACCGACCTGGTGCAGATGATCTTCCACCGGAACGAGCATCGAAAACCCTTATTCCGCGAAAATGAAACGAAGAAAAGTTGACCTGTTGGTCTTGTCAGATATCCATTTAGGAACCTATGGATGTCACGCCAAAGAATTAGTGAAATATCTCAAAAGTGTGGAGCCTGAAACCCTCATCCTCAATGGCGATATCATTGATATGTGGCAGTTCAGAAAGAAGTATTGGCCCGATTCTCACACCAAGGTGATCAAGCAGATCATCGGATATATGAGCCGTGGTACGCAGATCCATTACGTTACTGGAAATCACGATGAGATGCTGCGAAAATTTGTTGGTCTGGAGTTGGGTAACTTCAGGATTGTGAACAAGGTCAAACTCCTGATCGATGGCAAAAGTGCCTGGGTTTTTCATGGAGACGTATTCGATGTGGTCATGCAGCACTCCAAATGGCTTGCTAAACTCGGGGCAATTGGCTACGATACGCTGATCCTGATCAATCGATTTGTGAACTATCTCGCTGAGAAGACGGGAAGAGGACGAATCTCGCTTTCGAAGCGGATTAAGAACAGTGTGAAGTCAGCAGTAAAGTTCATCAACAACTTTGAGGAGACTGCTGCTGAGATCGCAGTGAAGAACAACTTCGATTACGTGATCTGCGGACATATTCACCAACCAGAAATGCGTGAGATCAGGACTGAAGAAGGAAAAGTGCAGTACCTCAACTCCGGAGACTGGATCGAGAACCTCACCTCACTCGAATACCATGAAGGAGAGTGGAAGATCTTTCGCTTCAATGAAGACTATGAAGATCATGACTATGATGACGACTCAAAACCAGAGGATGATATGAAGGTGAAAGAGTTGTTCAATGTTATGCTAAGTGAATTTAAACTCAGTGTGGCATGAAAATACTCTACGCCATACAGGGAACAGGAAACGGACATTTAAGTCGTTCCAGGGATCTGATCAAAAAACTTGAAGACTATTGTGAAGTTGATGTTTTGATGAGCGGCATTCAGGTTGAACTCAAAACAGATCTGGAGATCAAATATCGTCTGCACGGACTAAGTTTCATTTTCGGAAAACAGGGTGGGATCAATTTTGCGCAGACCTTCAAAAAGAACAGTCTTTTCCGGTTTTTTCGAGAAATACGTCAAGTACCCATAAGAGACTATGACCTGGTCATTAACGATTTTGAGCCAGTCTCAGCCTGGGCAGCATTCTTAAATGGGGTGCCGTGTTATGCACTCAGCAATCAATGTGTGACCTTACATTCTGCTGCACCTAAATCGCGAAACTTCGACCCGCTTGGCAAATTGATCTTGCGCTACTATGCACCAAGTGATGAGAAATTTGGCTTTCATCTGGATCGTTATTCGCCAAACATCTATTTCCCAGTGATCCGAAAAGAGTTCATGGAAGCAGAGCTCATTGATAAAGGACATTACACCGTTTATCTCGCTGCATACGGGGATGAGCATATCATCGATGTGCTTTCGCGATTTAAAACTACTCATTGGGAGGTATTCAGTAAGCGCGCGAAGGAAGAAAGACAAATCGGGAATATCTTGATCAGGCCTGTGAGCAACGAAGACTTCATAGAAAGCTTCAGAACCTCAAGAGGGATCATTTGCAATAGCGGTTTTCAAACCATAACAGAGGCACTTTTTATGGGGAAGAAAATTCTGAGTATTCCTATGAAAGCTCAATATGAACAACAATGTATAGCCGAGGCCTTAACAAATATCGGTGCCAGCGTGATCCCTTCCTTTGGACTTCATCAATTGGCTAAGATCAGCGACTGGATCGAAAATGGTCCGGTGATCCAAATGAACTATCGCGACCACAGAGATCAGATACTGAGGGACATTCTATTACACTATGTGAAATCCGGAGATCCATATACTGAATACCTCGAAGAAGGTCAGTATTCGGTGGCTTAAAAGCTCAACTCAATGAAGAAGGAGGATTTCGGTGATGATTTTCATTGGGGAGTATCCAGCTCAGCTTTCCAAACTGAAGGTGCCTGGAGAGCAGATGGAAAAGGGCCTTCTATCTGGGATGAATTCACTTTGAACAAAAGGAAGATCTACAAAAACCAGGATGCCCGTATCGCCTGTAATTTCTATCATCACTACGAATGGGATCTAAACCTCCTTCGGCAACTGAATGTGAATGAGTTCAGACATTCAATCGCCTGGAGCCGCATTCTGCCAGAAGGAAGGGGAAAAGTGAATGAAAAGGGACTCGATTTCTACGACAGAATGGTGGATCGTTGCCTGGAATTTGGTATCAATCCATGGTTGACATTATATCATTGGGATCTCCCACAGGCTCTGGAAGATAAGGGTGGTTGGACAAATCGTGATATTGTAGCCTGGTTTTGTGAATATACCAACATATGTATCGATCGACTAGGGGATCGTGTTAAACACTGGATGGTACTCAATGAGCCACTTGCTTTTACTGGCCTGGGATATTTTCTTGGCATTCATGCCCCAGGGAAGACCGGCTTTTCCAATTTTCTTCCCGCACTACATCACGCCTCATTGGCGCAGGCAGAAGTTGGTCGATTCATCAAAAGTTCACGCTCAGATGTAGAAGTAGGAACTACATTCAGTATTTCACCCATACATCCACTTAGAGATAAAGACAAGGATCTCAAGGCTTCCGAGCGGGTAGATTTTCTCTTTAATCGTCTTTATCTCGAGCCATTATTTGGCAAGGGTTATCCTGCCGACGCACTGCCATTTTTGGAGAAGATGCAGAAATACCTACAGCCTGGAGATGAGCGTTTGCTCTCATTTGAATATGACTTCATCGGCTTGCAAAATTATACTCGTGAGGTTGTGCGCTTTAGCCCTTTTGCTCCATATCTGAAGGCGAGCCTGGTAAAAGCCAGAAAGAGATCAGTGCCCCTCACCGCTATGGGCTGGGAGATCTATAAGGATGCGCTTTATGAAGCCATAAAGATCATTCATACCTATTCACTATCGAAGAAGATCATCATTTCAGAGAACGGCATAGCACTGGAAGATAGGTTGGTAGACGGTAAAGTGAATGATGCAGCAAGAATTGATTTTTTGAAGAATAGCCTGAAGCAGATCAGGCGAGCTCAGGAGGAAGGAATCAAGGTCAGGGGATATTTCTTGTGGACATTCACTGATAATTTCGAATGGGCAGAGGGCTACCGACCACGCTTTGGAATTGTTTATACCAATTTCAGAAGTCAGGAGCGATTTGTAAAGGAATCTGGATTTTGGTTTAAAAACTTTTTACAAAATAGCAATGGAACTTTTAGCAGAAAAGAAGAAGGAGCTCATCTCCATAGATGAATTCGTGAGTCTAAGTGGACTTCAGGGGTCGAGTTTAAGTCTCTTGTCGAATCCTCTGTTTGGCATGACCGGAATTCCAAAATTGAATCGTTATTACAATCATCTTCCTGACCTGCAGAATTTCGATTTTGTCGACTTCGTTTTAAGGGATAAGCGGATCAAACTCGAAATAAATCAGGCAGAACTGGATATCCTCAAAAGAAAAGGGGCCTACATAGCGGTCTCAAATCACCCATTTGGAATCCTGGATGGTTTACTGATGCTCCAACTCCTGGGTAAAGCAAGAAAAGACATTCGTATTCCGACCAATTTCCTTTTGTCTCGTGTTCGGAATATTCAGGACCTCCTGCTCAATGTGAATCCAATGGAGCATTTGAATGGCTCCAACTTAAAGGGGCTAAAATTGATGAAACAGCAGTTGGAGAATGACGCTGTACTCGGCCTATTTCCCGCAGGAGAGGTATCCTCTTTTCAGAATAGCTTAAGGGTTCAGGATAAAGTTTGGAATAAAACAGCAATCAAGTTTATCAAGAATGCCGGGGTACCCATTATCCCGATCTACTTTCATGGACAGAACAGTGCGCTTTTTCATGTTTTGGGAATGATTCACCCGATGCTCAGAACTGGAAGATTGAGCTCCGAATTCTTTAAAAAAGACAACCTGAGTGTGAAGGTCAGAATTGGCAAACCGATCATGCCTCGGGAAGCTGATCAATTTGAGTCAAACTCAGATTTTGGACAATACTTACGAGCAAAGGTCTATGCCCAGGGAACACGAATAAAGGTGGATCGCTTCTTTAAAAAGGTGCAACTTCCAAAGTCCTCCAAAAGAATGTTGCCAATAGCTGAAGAGATTCACTCTTCATTCATTAAAAATGAAATTGATAGTTTGGGTAAGGAGAGTTTGATCCTTCGCAAAGCAGAGTATTCTGCCTATGTGGCTCGTACGGAGTCTATTCCAGCCATCATGCATGAGATTGGTCGACTCAGAGAACTCGCTTTTCGTCAGGCTGGTGAGGGAACCGGACAGGAAAGGGACCTGGACAAATATGATCTGTATTACGACCAGCTTTTCCTTTGGGATGAAAAGAACGAGCGCATCGTAGGAGGCTATCGCATTGGGATGGGAGCAGAGATCATGGCTAGATTTTCAAAAGGAGGATTCTACATTAATTCTCTATTTAAGTTCAAGAAGAATTTTAAACCTATTCTGAATCAGAGTATTGAACTTGGAAGATCTTTCATCATTGCTGAATATCAACAAAAAGCATTGCCACTCTATCTGATATGGAGTGCACTTTTGCAATGGATCTTAAAAAACCCACAGTACAGATATATCATTGGACCCGTGAGTATAAGTAATGCATATTCCAGGGTCTCCCGATGCTTAATGGTGAAGTTCATCAAAAAGTATTTTTATGATCATGAGCTGGCGGAGCGGGTTCAGCCGCGCAATGCCTTTAAACCTAGATTCAAAAAGAACCTCACTAACTCACTGGTGGAGGTCATGCATGCCGACATAAAGAAATTGGAAGCAGTGATCTCAGATATGGAGGAAAATAGCCTGAGGGTTCCGGTCCTTTTGAAGAAATACATCAAACAAAACGCACGGATCATTGGCTTTAATCTGGATCCGAACTTCAATGATGCACTGGATGGCTTGATGATACTCGACATCGAAGACCTGCCCGAAAATACTCTTGAAAATCTACAAAGAGGTTTGAAGCGATGAGTTGAGAGCCACAAGGCACAAGACACAAGGTTACCCGCCGGAAGAGGGTATTAAGCCCCCGACTCCTGAGACCTGAGACCTGAGACCTGAGACCTGTAACCTGAGGCCTGTAACCTGAAGCCTTCCCCCCGATCTCTGACCCCTGACTCTGACACTTCGAAGAGCAAAGCCATCTCCAAAAATTTTCCTAACTTTAAGCTCTAATCAACTTAAAATCAACACTATTATGAAAAACTCAATCAATATTTTTGGAATAAAAATGGGGGGGGGTAGTTCTTCTGAACCTCTTGTTATCAATGCCTTTCAGTAGTTTGAAAGCACAAAACTGGAATGGTACCAGCGGAACAGCTACTAACCTTTATAGGAGTGGAAACATTGGGATTGGATATAGCTCCGCTCCAAGTTATTGTTCCCCGTTAATGATCAATGGAGATATGAACCTTGCCACTAACACAGACATATATCGGATTAACTGTAATCCAGTATTGCATGTAAGTGGTACGAATAATTTGTTTTCAGGAACAAACTCAGGTACTGCTTTAACGACAGGAATACAAAACACCTTTGTTGGATTTTCAAGTGGTATTGGAAATACCTCAGGAAGCAGTAACAGTTTTGTAGGCGACCGCAGTGGTTCTTCCAATAGCAGTGGGGAGGAGAATGTGTTTGTAGGTGCACAGTCTGGCTTTAGCAATAGCACAGGAAGTGCCAATGTGTTTGTAGGTCACCAGAGTGGTTATAATCTTACTACCGAGAATGATAATGTATTGATGGGATACCGGGCAGGATATAATTTAAGTGGTTCTAAAGAGAATGTGGCCATTGGTACGGATGTGCTATACAATCACAGTACAGGAATAGACCGATCAGTAACCATTGGCCATGAGGCAGGCTACGATTTCTTGACTGCCACTTCGAATGGAGGTAATCAGTCTGTTCAAATTGGATACCGTGTGGGATATGACAATGGAGGCGGACAAAAGAATATTGCCATAGGCTATGAAGCTGGAAAGGCTGCATTCCCAATATCCAATGAAAATGTGCTTATAGGTTACAAAGTGGCCACGAGCATGACAACAGGGAGTGGGAATACTGTGATCGGATCACAGTCTGGAAACCTAATTACCACAGGACAGGAAAACACCTTTCTTGGTTTTAACACCCAATGTGGAGCAACGAATACCTCCAATACAGCTATTGGTTTTCAGGCGACGATCAGCAGCGGATATAACAATGCCACTACATTAGGTTCTGGTGCATCAGTAACAGGAGGAAGTAATTCTACTGCTATCGGTTATAACTCAAATGCATGTGCCGCAAATACGATTGTTTTAGGGAGTCAGTCTTCTCCAGGCACATCAAATGAGACAGTCGTAATTGGTGATTGTCAGCCTAGTGGATTAAGTACAGCTGTTTTTCAGGTTTTAGACCCTCAAGGAGCATTTACCTTAGGTTTTTGGACTACATCAGACAAAAGACTAAAAGAAAACATACATAAAATTTCTAGTCCTTTGGAGAAGATAGAGCAGCTCAATGGTTACACTTATACATACAAGAGTGAAAACGAAATTGGTTTAAATTTTAGCGAAGATGAGAAAGCAGGGTTAATAGCTCAAGAATTACTTGAAGTTTTTCCAAATAGCATTAAGGAAGGTGAGAACGGCTATTATACTGTTGAGTATGATCAAATCATTCCATTGCTATTGGAAGGAGTAAAAGCCCAACAAAAAAGAATAGAAAATCTAGAAGAATTGCTTTTCGATGAAGGTAAAGAAATGAAACGTGTTTCACCGCCACGAGGCACAATTTATCAAAACTCTCCCAACCCATTTTCATCTTATACTACAATAGACTACGAAATTTATGGGGGGTATGAGTCTGCGGAATTAAGAGTTTATAATATGTCAGGTGAATTGCAGCTCAATAAATCTCTATTTGATAAAAAAGCATCTGTTAAAATTGATGGAGGCTTTCTAAGGCCTGGTATCTATGCATACACATTATTGATAAATGGGCGTTCCATCGAGACCAAAACAATGGTCGTTTCAAAGTAGAAGGAATATGTCAGTTTTGCGTCTAATTAGGCGATGCTTTCTTTTAGTATCGCTTTATCTCATTTCAAGCACTATTGCTTTATCTCAGAATCTCGAAGGAAATAATTGGATTTTTGGAAATAGACTACTGTTGAGTTTTGATAGTATAGCTCCCAATGTAGACACCACAAGCGTCAAACTATTTTCGAATTACCCAGCATCTATTTCTGATAAAAATGGATCAATTGTCTTTTATGGAGGCAGTGGAGAGTTTTATAATAGAAATCATCAGCGTTTGAATGCGATAATTCCTTTTGGGTACTATCCAACACAATCCTTAATCATTAAAAAACCAAAAAGCCAACTCTATTACTATTTTTTTTTAACCTCGGGTAGTCCTTTTGGAAAGCTTTGCGCATTAGAATATGATCCATCATTAAATGGAGGGTCGGGGGGGGTTATCAGTGGAAGTTTTCTTGAAATCAATGGAAGGTTCCACATGTTTCCGATTTCAGTTCTAGATCATTCCAATAACTATGATAAATGGCTAATGGTAGTTGATAGTGCAAATAAGGTGAACACCTTTTTAGTTGATTCAAATGGAATTAACCTTAATGGGGTTGTTTCCCGAGATCTTTCTTTGCTAAAAAGAGCCAATATGCTTTTGGATATTCGCTCAATAAAAAGCAGTCCAAATAGCGAACTCATTAGTGTAGTATCATCCAGCAGTGGTGACTTAGGAGTGTTTAGATTCAACAGGGTGACTGGAGAAGTTGGAAGTATTGTATTTCGAGATTGGAAACCAATACAGGGTCATCATTTTTCTACTTTTTCTCCAAACTCGCAGTTGCTGTATGTTTCTACAAGAAACTTTTTATTGCAATATGATTTATCGTCTAGAAACATAAGTCAGATAAAGACTTCCGAATTTTTAGTTGATTCTACCTTAGGCACTGTAGTGTCTAAACTAGATTTGCAAATAGCCCCGAATGGTGTGATTTATAACCTGAATAGTCAAATCACACAATATCTGAGTGTAATTAATTGTCCAGATTTAGTTGGCATTGACTGTAAATACAAAGATTCTGCTATCTTTTTGAAAAGACCGAATGCCAGCTTCTATTTCCCCACCCTCAACCAAACATTGTATGTAAATACGCACAAATTGCAGGCACAGAGTACTGAAGATACTTTGTTGTGT